>NZ_AXCD01000013.1:0-15514 GCF_000475335.1 Acinetobacter sp. COS3 | reverse complement strand
CGACAAACCCGGTACGGTTCAGTTCAAAACCTATTTAGGGCATACCATTGTGAAAAAACATACCCAGATTGATAACTGTCACTATATTGATGTCGGTTCCTCTTATACCCAGAAGCTGTGTATAGTCAAAATTAAATAAGGATAAAGACGGTGATATAAAAGATCTCCTTACGAAGAAATGAAAAGCCATCAATATGATGGCTTTATCAAACGATTAATTAATAGGTTTTATAAGGTAAAAACTTGCCAGACAATACGACATTTACCCGGTCACCGTTCGGGTTTTCCTCACGCTGAATATCCATGCTGAAGTCGATTGCGCTCATAATTCCATCACCAAATTCTTCATGGATCAGTTCTTTAATAGTCATGCCATAGACGCTGACAACCTCATACCAGCGATAAATCAGCGGATCTGTCGGCACGCTAGTTGGCAGGGAACCTTTATATGGCACGATCTGTAGCCATGCAACGGCTTCATCACTTAAGCCAAAAATCTGACCAATCTTTTCTGCTTGCTCTTTATTAAACGCCATCTGACCTAAACATGCAGCGGTTACCCATTCTTTAGAAAGACCAATCTCTTTGGCAACATCTGACCACTTAATTGACTTTAAAACTTTCGCTGAAATGATCATGTCAGTTACTTGTTGACGATGGGTAATCATAATCCTCTCCAAATTATTCTCAAATGAATGTATGTAGAACGCATAATGCAGATATCATGCCAACAGCATTCTAGAGTTCATGCTAAATAGAAAATGAATATTTAAGTGATTGTTAATTATTTGTGGCATAGCTTTTGCTTATATTTCGATATACATGGCAACGACGCCATTCACCATTACCTGTTCTAATATTCAAGGCAACGGCGCCTAAGGTCTTCAATGATCTTAGGCGTCTTTTTTTCGAAAAACAGGTCCGTATATTGAAAAAGAGGACGACAACATGGCATATCTTGCTCCTGCGGAGTTTGCAAAAAAAGTAGTAGATGCGGGTGAATCCAAATTGCATATGGCAACCCGTGATGTATTGATTCGTGCCTTTATGGCAGGGGCCATTCTGGCCTTGGCAGCGGTATTTGCCATTACCATAGCCGTGCAAACAGGATCACCATTGATTGGTGCGCTCCTGTTTCCAGTTGGTTTTTGTATGTTGTATTTATTGGGCTATGACCTATTAACTGGGGTGTTTGTACTTACGCCGCTGGCATGGCTAGATAAACGCCCAGGGGTGACATGGGGACGTATTCTAAAAAACTGGGGCTTGGTGTTTGTAGGGAACTTTACAGGCTGTTTAGTCGTTGCGGTGCTCATGGCAGCGGTTTATACCATGGGTTTTGCAGCGGATCCAAACCCTGTCGGCGTAAAAATTGCGCATATTGGCGAGGAGCGGACATTAGGTTATGCCGAATACGGATTCGCCGGCTGGATGACTATTTTTATCCGTGGCATGCTGTGTAACTGGATGGTGTCATTAGGTGTCATTGGCGCGATGATGTCTACTACGGTGAGTGGCAAATTTATTGCCATGTGGATGCCAATTATGCTGTTCTTTGCCATGGGCTTTGAGCACTCTGTCGTGAACATGTTCCTGTTCCCATTTGCCATGATGATGGGCGGTGACTTCTCGATTGCTGACTACTTCCTATGGAATGAACTGCCGGTTGCTTTAGGTAATCTGGTGGGCGGTTTGGCATTAACAGGTCTGGCACTTTATACCACCCATGTCCGTACTGGTGTTAAAAAAGAATTTTAACATTCATCATTTTATAAAGGGATCATATAGATCCCTTTTTGAGCTTTCAGCATGAAAAAAACATTAAAAGTCAGTATTGGGCAATATTCTACTGCCGGAGTTAAACAACAGAACCAGGATTTCCATGGAGTATATCTGCCCGAAGGACATGTGCTGAAACAGAAAGGTATTGCATGTGTTATAGCGGATGGAATCGGTAGCAGCAATGTCAGCCATATTGCAGCAGAAACTGCAGTCAGCAGTTTTTTATCGGATTATTATTCTACTTCAGATGCCTGGAGTACACAGACTTCAGCAGAACGAGTGATCCGCGCGACCAATTCATGGCTTTATGCACAGACTCAACAAAGTCAAGGACGTTTTGATAAAGACCGAGGGTATGTCTGTACCTTATCTGCACTGATTTTAAAACAGCAACAAGCCCATGTTTTTCATGTTGGTGATAGTCGTATTTACCGCATTCGCGATCATGAAATTGAATTACTAACCCATGATCATCGTGTCTGGTTGTCTTCCAAAGAGCATTATCTTAGTCGAGCCTTAGGTGCGGATTATCGTATTGAAATTGATTATCGAAATATTGAACTCAAAGAAAAAGATATTTTTTTACTAATGACCGATGGGGTCTATGAATTTGTCACAGATCAACAATTATTAGATTTAACTTTAATAGATGCAGATTTAAATCAACTTGCCAAAGCATTCGTTGAAAAAGCTTTAGAACAGGGCAGTGATGATAACTTAAGTTTCCAGGTGATCCGTGTAGAACAGTTGCCTGAACTGAATCAGTTTCATATTCAGCAGGATTATGTATTTCCACAACAGCTCAGTAAAGGTGAAGTTTTTGAAGGCTATGTGATTGATAAGATTTTGCACCAAAATCATCGCAGTTGCCTGTATTTGGCACACGATACTCAGCAGCAGCCTTTGGTTATAAAAACTTTGGGGGCAGATTTACAGCAAGATAAGTATGCCGTAGAGCAATTTCAACTCGAAGATTGGGTATCAAAACGTCTGAAGCATGACAACCTGATGCAGTGTTATCCACTTAACACTGAGAAAAAATATTTATTCCAATGTTATGAATATTTACAGGGTGAAACTTTGGCTCAATGGCTGCATCGCCAGGAAAAGCCTTTAAATCTCGATGAGATTTTACCAATTTTGCAACAAACAGCTTTGGCTTTAAATGCAATGCACCGGCTGGAGATGCTGCATCAGGATATACGGCCAGAAAACATCATGGTTATAAATGCAGAAAATGCCATGAAAATTAAACTGATTGATTATGGTTCAACAGCAGTAAGAGGCCTGGTCGAAATTAATCCTAAAAATGCGAATCGACCACTCGGAACCTTAGCATTTATGGCACCGGAGTATTTTATTGATCATTCGCCATCTGTACATTCAGACCAATTTTCTTTGGCGGTAATGGCCTATTATTTACTGACCAAACAATTACCTTATGGGACAGATTTAGCTCGCTGTAACAGTTTAAAGCAGCTTAAAAAAGTTCAATACTATTCCATCAGGAAATATCGGCCTGATTTACCTATATGGTTAGATAAAATTTTAGGCCGAGCGCTGAGTATTGAACCGACACATCGTTTTGAGGCCTTGTCTGAACTCATTCATAATCTAATGCATCCTTCCAAAGAATTATTAAACTCTAAACCACCAGCAATCATTGAACGAGATCCTTTGCGTTTTTGGCAAATTAGTTGCACCGTATTAGGGCTATTATTTTTACTGAGTATTGCATGGCCATTTATTTGAAAAGAGAGAATCAAACCATGCTTAAAATTGAAGATACTTAGATAAGTTTTTATTCAAACAGCTTTGTTGCACAAAGATTTGAAATGCAAAGCGCCCCTAATTGAGCTAAATTTAAGGCGTAATTTGGGTAAGTGGTCGACCTAATTCCGTAAATCTGTTGAGGACTGCTACACGTGCATGAATCTCATTGACTTGGCTATCAAAACGCCTTGCTCTGAGTTTATCTCCTAATAATTTAATGCAGTGCATCTTAGTTTCAACCAAACTTCACCGATGATAGCCTGATTTTTTCCATAGTGTCCTGCCTGAGAAGCACTGCTTCCAAGATTAACTGTTCGAAGTAATTCATTTCGATCTAGCGAGCTGCTCTTTGTATCTTTCCAAGGTTTCGCATTTTTTCTAGGTGGAATCACCGCATGCGCTTGCCGATCTGCAATGACCTCACGGCATAGCTTGGTGTCATAAGCTCCATCGGTATAAACAGAGTCAATCTGCTCATCTTGTGGAATCTGATTAAGTAAATCACCAAGCACCTGTGAATCACTGACATTATTGGTTGTAAGCTGAATAGCGCGTATTTGTAGAGTTTTAGCATCTATGCCAATATGAAGTTTACGCCATTGGCGACGATATTCAGGTCCATATTTCTTGCGTTTCCATTCGCCCTCACCTAGAAACTTCATGCCTGTAGAGTCTATGAGTAGATGCAGCCCATCGCTACTTTTTTGGTAATTGATTGCAATATTAATATGCTTTTGTCTTCTACAAAGCGTGGTGTAATCTGGAGCTATCCAATTTAATCCGCAAAGTTTAATCAGACTTTGCACAAAGCCAGTGACCATACGTAAAGACAGACGGAATAAGGATTTAATCATTAAGCAGCATTGGATGGCTGCGTCGGAGTAGGTTTGATTTCGCCCTTGTTTGCCTTTTGATGGCGCATACCATTGCGTAGCAGGATCAAACCAAATGGCAATATTTCCGCGACTCATAAGTGCTCGGTTATATGCGGGCCAATTGGTTGTGCGGTAGATTTTGTGTGTAGGCTTCTTCATTTGAAAATTATATCGCTGAAAAACCCTTTACAGATAGATTTGTGCAACAAAGCCGATAACAATTAAAAGATAAAGGAAAGTTTTTATTGGTTTTATTATCGATAAGTATTAATGATAATATATTGTTACATAAAAAATTGGCACCAATTTAGCACCAATTATTCTTTAGTTGTTGATTTTAATATGAAAATATTACGTTGACATCGTAGAGGTCTCCAGTTCGAGTCTGGATATACCTACCAAAATTAGCTGATATATCAGCAACTTAAAAAACCGCCTTAATTGGCGGTTTTTTTACGGAAGTTCCCTACTACTGAAATATTTTTACAAGATATACATTACTTCCATGATTGAATGTGCAAGATTCAATATTAGCAAGTAGATTTGTTTTGTCCTTTCAATTCATCAATAACAATTAATTTCTAATGCTTTATTTTTTTGATAAATTCTATGCATCTTTTCCTTAAGAAATTGAAAGTAATCCTCTGTGTAATCTGGTTGATTATATATTAGAAGTAATGCAAGTTCAGATGCTATATTATATTCGTAACTACAACTATAATCATTATACTTTTTTGTTTTCTCTTTAATTTTTTTCAATTTAGGAAGATAGAATTGATCAATTTTTTCATCTAGTAATTTTAAACGAGTGATAAATTCTTTTGGTTTAAGTTCTTGAAAATAAAGTAAATTTACTTCAGTTTGATAGTTGTGAAACTGATGGGGGGATTATAATTGTCAAAGGCATATACATTCGTATAAATAAAGAATAAAAGTAAAAAATTAAATTTTAACATATAAATTAATGTCTATATTCAGATATGATGTGGATAGTGAGTATAAATCAATATTGTAGTTAGTTTAAAAAATATTTCAAATAGACTATAGATATTAAAGTTTATTTATAGCTTTAATTTAAAATTAAAAATTTATGGATGGGGTTGGTAGTGGGTTATTTTGATGTCATTAAATTTGTAATTTTTAAAGTAAGTTCTTTATTCCCTTTCTTTAAAAATATTGAGAATTAGCGAGATATTTTTTATATAGGTCTATATATTCTCTTGACCACTTTCAGGATTGGTGATAATTTAATCTATAAGGAAGTCATATACTATTTGGAATTTAAGAGATGTCTTGTCCAAATGAACAAAGATATGACAACCTGAATACACAGCTAACAACGAACGAAACGTTTTATATTGTTTTTAAAAATGTTCAAGGTTGTAGAAAAGCCCGTTAATCGGGCTTTTTTAATGTTTATTGATTTTATTTTAAATTTTCAATATAAATTAAATGTTTAGAAAACTATCAAAAATGATATGGAGTGAGTGTGGTAGCTTTCATCGTTTTTGCTTTAATCTTTGGATTTACAATTTATATGATCAAGAAGATGGGGAAAAGTTCAGATTCGGGTTCTTATGACACATTTTCACGTTATGACCATCATTCATCACATGGTTGCTCAAGTCGTGATAGTGGATCTGATTCTAGCGGATGCGATAGTGGTGGAGGGGATTAATCAAAAATGCTTCGCCGCCATGATGACGACGAAGCATTTTGTTTGAGTTAAGGTAAGTCAAACCAGATCATTTGGCTGTCTTGTAATGCAGTAATTGTTGCAGTCTCATCAAACAGTAAAGCATCTCCTGCTTTTACTAAATGTTCCGCAATCATCACTTCACCTGAAATCACATGCACATAGTTTACTTTTTTCTGTGCTGTAATCTCTAAATGTTGATCTTTCTCAATCACTGCTGTTTTCACTTCGGCATTTTGACGAATCGACATTGGTGCAGATTCATCGCCAGCAATCAAGTGCCATTGATTAGGATGATCTTTCGGGTTGAGCTGAATTTGCTGATAAGTTGGTTCAGCATCTTGTACATTAGGTTGAATCCAAATCTGTAATAGATGCACCGCTTTATCATGCTTGTTCATTTCACTATGAGTTACCCCTGTACCAGCACTCATCAACTGCCATTCACCTGCATTAATTTGCCCTTCATTTCCCATACTATCTTTATGAGAAATTGTGCCATCGAGTACACAGGTTAAAATTTCCATGTTGTCATGGGGATGAGTACCGAAACCATTGTGAGCAGCAACTGTATCGTCATTGATCACGCGGAGTGCGCTTACACCCATATATTTGGGGTTGTACCAGCTACCAAATGAAAAGCTATGATAGGTGTCTAACCAACCTGCTTTGACATGCCCACGATTTTCACTACGATGTAGATAAGCATTCATCTTTCATCTCCCAATTATTATGTTTTGCTTGATCGTTATATTATCGATTCATAATGATGATAAATAGTCTTTAATTGCGACATATTGTTCTATAAATGAAATGATTAAATGTTTTGTGTTTTTTGAATGAAATAAAAAGGGCTGAATAAAATATTCAGCCCTTTTTAGTGAGATAAATTTAATTATCAATCACTTATTTTGTTTTATTTTCCAATTGAGGAATTGCAGAACCTTGACCAACTGCGAGCAAACCAGTTTCGGTATAAATACCGAGTTTTGCACGCGTATCCGTAATATCAAGGTTACGCATAGTTAACTGACCAATACGATCCATCGGTGTAAACATTGAGTCACCTTTCTCCATTGTTAAACGCTCAGCTTCATAAGTGAGGTTAGGAGATTCAGTGTTCATGATCGTATAGTCATTACCACGACGTAATTCTAGAGTCACAGTACCAGTGATTGCTTTAGCAACCCAACGCTGTGAGGTTTCGCGAAGCATTAATGCTTGTGAATCGAACCAGCGACCTTGGTAAAGTAGGCGACCTAAACGTAAACCGTTGATACGATATTGTTCAATCGTATCTTCATTATGAATACCTGTTACTAAACGCTCATATGCAATGTGCAATAAAGCCATACCTGGAGCTTCGTAGATACCGCGAGACTTAGCTTCAATGATACGGTTTTCGATTTGGTCAGACATACCAAGACCATGACGACCACCGATACGGTTAGCTTCTAAGATAAGCTCAACAGGGTCTTCAATACGTTGACCGTTTAATGCAACAGGGAAGCCTTCTTCAAAAGTAATTGATACTTCTTCAGCAGCAATTTGTACATCATCTTTCCAGAACGCAACGCCCATGATTGGATCAACGATTTTGATACCTGCATTTAGGTATTCTAAATCTTTAGCTTCATGTGTAGCGCCCAACATGTTTGAGTCAGTTGAGTAAGCTTTTTCTTTTGACATTTTATAGTCAAAACCGTTGTCGATTAGGAATTGAGACATTTCCGCACGACCGCCTAGCTCATCAATAAACTGTTGGTCTAACCAAGGCTTATAAATTTTAAGAGCAGGGTTGGTCAATAAACCGTAACGATAGAAACGTTCAATATCGTTACCTTTATAAGTTGAACCATCACCCCAGATGTTTACATCATCTTCTTTCATCGCTGTTACAAGCATCGTACCTGTTACTGCGCGACCTAAAGGTGTTGTGTTGAAATAAGGAACACCACCTGTGCTGATATGGAATGCACCACATTGAATTGCAGCAATACCTTCAAGAGCAAGCTGTAAGCGACAATCGATTAATCGAGCTTTGACTGCACCGTATTGCTCAGCTTTCTTTGGAATCGCATCATAGTCATCTTCATCAGGCTGACCCAAGTTTGCAGTATAAGCATAAGGCTCTGCGCCTTTTTGTTTCATCCACAATAGAGCTGCTGAAGTGTCTAAACCACCAGAGAAGGCAATCCCAACTTTTTTACCTACTGGTACATGCTGCAAGATCGTTGCATTATCAGTCATTGCTAGTCCTAACTATTTCGAAATAGGCACCCTAATTACTTCGGTGACCAAAGAGAATTTATTCGCTCAGTACTATATCACTTTTCAAAACGATTTTTTTTGTGTTCAGAGTGGAATTCTTGATTTTTAATTTGAAAAATAGATTAACATCAGAAAAATATAAAGTTTAACGATAAGTGAAGTTATCTGAATAAGATGATAAAAAGGTAGATAAAAGTGTTAAACCATCAAAATCAAATTCTTTCTATGTTGCATAAAATGGCAGCAATTGTTGTAATTACGCTTTTTATCTATAAAGCTGTTTATCGATTCTATGTGGATATTCCTTAATATTCTATTGGGAGTTTTTTGGGGGTATGCGCCTTAATTTTTTCTCTTTATTTAAATGGGAAAAAGATTCAACTTTTAAATTACCAATTGAACTTCAAAAAAGTTAAACCTTTCATTTAAAATTCGCTCAGAGTGAATCATTTAAGCCAATAAATTGTTTTTCAATTGGAGTAAAAACATGATCATTACGTGCGATGAGATATAAACCTATATCTCGATATTGTTCAGGAACTTCACGATAAAATTGAATGTTGTATTTTGAGATCAATGATTTAGCAATCATCGAGATTCCCATACCAAGTTGGGTAAAATGAATCAGTGCCTCATGATCATAGATATGCGTTAATTCACCTTTTGTTAAATTATAGTCTGTGTACAAATGATCAAGCGTTGTTGCATAACAACATTCTTCTGAAGCCAGCAAAATGTTTTGATGATTTAAACATTCTTTTAAATTTTCATAATTAATCATGTTTTTACCAATAATCACTAATTGATCATCAGCTTTTTGAATGTACTGTAAGCCCTTATGCTTTGGATGCCCTAGTGCATAAGCAATATCGAGATTGCCTTGCAAAATTTCTTCTTCAATATA
The DNA here is from genome assembly GCF_000475335.1 of Acinetobacter sp. COS3. Taxonomy (NCBI): domain Bacteria; kingdom Pseudomonadati; phylum Pseudomonadota; class Gammaproteobacteria; order Moraxellales; family Moraxellaceae; genus Acinetobacter; species Acinetobacter sp. COS3. The sequence goes on along the minus strand of NZ_AXCD01000013.1, from coordinate 6,213 downwards.
GCCCGTTGAGCCTGTTTTCATTGTTAAGGATAGGTCGGGATAGGCTTCATAAAGTTGGCTAAAAGATGGATAGAAACGCATGCCACCCAAGCTCGTATTAGTACCAAAACGTAAGACACTTTCTTGTTGATAAATTTTATTTTCAGTTTCTTCCCATGTGAACATCATTTTTTTATATTGAGCATATAAATTCATGCCTGATTCAGTGAGTTCTACACCTTTGGGTTTACGAATAAAGAGCTGACGTTTGTAGTGATTTTCAATTTTTTTGATTTTAGCTGTCATATTTGACTGTAAATAGTTGAGCTTATTTGCCGCTGCAGTGATACTTTTTAGTTCAGCAACAGTGATAAATGATCTGATATCGTTAATATCAATATTCACATTCAATCCTCGATATTTATGTCTATGACTAAGCTAGGAATGCCTTTAAGGTATTTCTAGTTAGTTGGTATCAAAAAAAATGATGCATATATTAAAACATAGCATTATTCATGATGTCATTTGTTTTATACAATGATTTCACTTCCCATCTGTTGAGTACAGCAAGTGAATATTCGAGTGATGAGTGCAATCGCGCTATTATGTTTGGTTTGGGGATCTTTATGGGGACTTGTAAAACATAGTCTGCAAGTATTTCCACCATTTTTATTTATTTCTACACGGCTGATTTTGGCTGCAATCACCTTGATGGTTGTGCAGCGAGTCATTAAAAAATCAATCATGCCGAAACGAGAAGAATGGAAGCAGCTCATCATTTTAAGTGGCTTAATTTGCTTTGGTTTCTATGCAACTCAGACTTTTGCAATGCAATTTGTTGATTCAGGATTGTCGGCAGTTTTAGTATTTACGATGCCAATTTTTATTGGTGTTCTAGCGCATTATTTTTTAAATGAGAGATTAAATAAACAGAAAATACTTGGACTCATTTTGGGTACGTTGGGATTAATCGCAATTCTTTGGCCTCAGCTACATGATTTACATATGAATGTTTCATTACTTGGACAAGTACTGCTTATAGGTTCTGGTTTCTTCTGGGCGATGTCGACAGTTTATATCAAAAAGAATTTAGCCAGTTATGACAAAATCAAATTGACCATTTGGCAGTTATTGTTGGGTGGGAGCATCATGTTGATTGGTGCACTCATGTTTGAGCCTATTGATGCACAAGTTTGGTTAAATCCACTCAATGAATCTGTGCTCTTTTATATTTCGGTGATTGGGACAGGATTTGCTTTTGTACTTTGGAATTGGATCGTCAGTCAGGTTGATACCTTTATCGCTTCAATATCAATCATGTGTATTCCAATTTTGAGCCTATTTTTTGGTTATTTGATTTGGCATGAGCCTTTGACATTCAATATTTTAATTGGTGCGGCATTTATCTGTTCAGGAATTGTGATGAGTTCTTTGAAAATAAAATCACAACGCCGTCACTTAGCGTATTCAAGTGGTGAACAAAGTTAAGAGATTTAATTTTATCAGTTATAAACTTTATAGACTTTTTTACTAGCATTCTTTAAAAGATAAAGAAATTGTAAATAATCATATAAAAGAAGTCAGAATGTCAGTCATGTTTTGCATGGCTGACTTTTTTTATTTTTAAACGTAACGTTGCTGATCTGCAACTTAGACTGGAATTCGTCGAATTTACATGCAAAATTGACATTTTCAACACCGAAAAGTTTTTTATCAGTCATCCCAAATGAGCAAAAAAGTATTAAAGTACTATGCAACAAGTTGCAAAGCCAAAAATATAGAAGGAATACCATGACTAGCTATGCAAATATCCTAAAACCATTACATTTGGGTTTTACTACTATTAAAAACCGTGTCGTAATGGGCTCTATGCACTCTGGTTTAGAGGATCGTTTTTATAATTACCCAAAACTTGCAGCATATTTTGGTGAGCGAGCTAAGGGTGGTGTTGGCCTAATTATTACCGGTGGTATTTCTCCGAACCGTCAAGGTTGGTTACTACCTGCTGGCGGAACGATGAATAGCTTAGCGGATATTCCGCATCATCGGCTTGTGACGCATGCTGTACATAAGCATGGCGCAAAAATTTTGATGCAAATTTTGCATTCTGGTCGTTATGGTTATCATCCTTTCTCTGTTTCGTCATCTCCGATTCAAGCACCAATTAACCCATTCAAACCGAGACAAATGTCAGACTCTCAGATTTTGGCAACGATTGAGGACTATGCACGTTGTTCTAGCTTGGCGAAAAAAGCGGGTTATGATGGTATCGAAATTATGGGGTCTGAGGGTTATTTAATTAATCAATTCCTCAGTAACCATGTTAATAAGCGTACTGATCGTTGGGGCGGTGATATTGAAAACCGTATGCGTTTTCCTGTTGAAATCGTAAAAGCAATTCGTGCCAAAGTTGGCGAGAAATTCATTATTTGCTTCCGTTTATCGATGCTCGATTTAGTACATGATGGTAATACCATGCAAGAGGTAATTGCTGTTGCTAAAGCATTAGAAAAAGCAGGAATCACATTATTGAATACGGGAATTGGTTGGCATGAGGCGCGTGTTCCAACCATCGTAACGTCTGTTCCTCGTGCAGCATTTGTTGATTATACCGCCGTGGTAAAACAGCATGTATCTGTACCAGTGATTGCATCGAATCGTATTAATATGCCAGATGTCGCTGAGCAAATTGTTGCTTCAGGTCAGGCTGATATGGTGCAAATGGCACGTCCATTCCTTGCTGATCCGTATTGGGTAAATAAAACTGCGACCAATCGTGTTGATGAAATTAATACTTGCATCGCATGTAACCAAGCATGTTTGGATCATGCATTTAAAAATCAACGTGTAAGCTGTTTAGTCAATCCACAGGCATGTTTTGAGACGGAATTGGTTTATATCAAAACTAAGAAACCAAAGCGTGTTGCTGTTGTTGGTGGTGGTGTTGCTGGGATGTCCGCTGCAACTGTTGCGGCAAGTCGTGGTCATGCAGTGACATTATTCGAAGCAAATAATGATGTTGGTGGACAATTCAATTTAGCGAAAGTCGTTCCTGGTAAAGAAGAGTTTCATGAAACTATTCGTTATTTCAAGGTTCAGCTTAAGCAAACAGGTGTGGATGTTCGGTTGAATACGAAAGTAAGCCGTGAGCAACTTGAACGAGAAGGCTTTGATGAAGTTATTGTAGCAACGGGTGTTGTTCCTCGTGCTTTAAAAATCCAAGGAAGTACAGCTCAGCAAGTATTGTCATATGCTGAAGTATTACGTGGTGCGCCAGTAGGTCATAATGTTGCTGTAATTGGAGCTGGAGGTATTGGATTTGACGTTTCTGAGTTCTTATTAAAACCACCACATCAGCCTCAACCGCAACCTTTAGCTGAGTGGCAGCGTGAATGGGGAGTTGATCCAAGTCCAAATTATATTTCTGAAGGTGGTATGCAACGCCCAGAAGTGGAAAGACCAGTTCGCCAAATCTACCTATTGCAACGTAAAACAACACCACTTGGTATTGGGTTGGGTAAAACATCGGGTTGGGTACATCGTGCACAATTGAAAAAGCATGCAGTGCGTATGTTACGTGGCGTGCAATATAAGGCCGTGACTGATGAAGGCTTATGGATCGAGCATAATGGACACGACCAATTATTGCGTGTTGATACGATTGTTGTTTGTGCTGGTCAGGAATCTGTTAAAGATTTAATGCCGAAAGACGGTGAAAACACAATTGCGAATTATCATATTATTGGTGGTGCAAAGCTCGCTGCTGAGTTAGATGCGAAACGTGCAATTCGTGATGGCGCTGAATTAGCAGCTAAACTTTAAGAATTGATGAAACAATATGCATTTGAATACATTGCAGTTAAATTTTTCTTGAATAAAGGAAACAAGCTTTGTATTCTTACGCACATGGAAGCGTGGCAGAGCGGTTTAATGCACCGGTCTTGAAAACCGACGAGGGTGTGAGTCCTCCGTGAGTTCGAATCTCACCGCTTCCGCCAAATTTTGAATTAAGCCCTTGTTATTGCAAGGGCTTTTTTCTTGCATATTGTTTTACCCCTCAACCTACCCCTCATCAAATTGTTGATGAAAAAAGCAAGAACAGGATGATTTAGGACAGGATAGGAAATCGGTATAAGAAACGTTAATAATTTTAAACTCTTTTAAGATTTTTTATCTCACAACTAACTATATTGAAAAAGAATATTTTATACTCGAATTTCTAAAATTTAGACCATCATTTGAAATTTTATGAACTATGCTCATTCAGTACAATTAACAATACAAAATGACCTTATTAGTAAGCTTGGTAAAACGAGTCTTGTTGACGCATTGATTGAGTTAATTTGGAATGCATTAGATGCTGATGCTTTAAATGTCAGAGTAGTTTTTGAAGATAATGGTTTAGATTCATTGAACTCTATAAAAATTATTGATGATGGTGTTGGTATTCATTTCTCAGAAGCAAAGAATATTTTTAAAAATTTAGGTGGGTCTAAAAAGAAAAATAAACTTAAAAGTGATGTATATGGCCGTTTTTTACATGGGAAAGAAGGCAAAGGCCGTCTCAAAGCATTTTCTTTAGGTGCAACAGTAAATTGGTCAATTACATATAAAGATGAAAGTTTAGGTAAATTATTTACCTATAAAGTAGCTATGCATTTAAATAATCCATCTGATGTGAAGATTTCAAATCCTGTAGAGTCAGATGAAAATTTTAAGACAGGTGTTATTATTGAAGCTTATGATGTACCTAAAAAAATAAGAAGTTTGACCGATTCAGCAAAAACTAAGATTTTGGAAACATTTGCATTTTATCTTTACGATTATAAAAATATTAGCTTAGAAATTGATGGTGAAAAAATAGATCTTAAAAAAATAATCTTGGCTGTAACCCCTTTCAACCTTGATTTTATTAATTACGAAGGAAAAGATTATTCATCTACTTTAAGACTTACAGAATGGGTAAGTTCAAAACAAACGACTTCAACATATTTAAGCTGTAATCATGGTATTCCATATCTAAAGTTAGATATTGGGTGGAATTATCCAAATAAAAAATATACAGCTTATATTGAAAGTGAAGCCATTATAGAAATGGTCAATATGCATGGTTTGGATTTTGCCCCTACAAACGCATCAGTTCAAAAAAATTTAGGCTTAGCAAAAGAAATAATAAAAGGGCACTTTAGAGCCCAAGAAGCTGAAAAAGCAGCCACATTAGTTGAACAGTGGAAAGAAGAAAATATTTACCCATATCCTTCAGAAACAACAAATATTGTTGAACAGGTAGAAAGACAAGTATTTGACATAGTAGCTTCTACTGTTTCTCATAACATTGATAAATTTGAAAAAACAAGTAAAGAGAATCGAAAGTTCCAGTTTAGATTATTAAAACAGGCTTTAGAAACAAACCCTAACAGTCTTCAGACCATTATTAATGAAGTTTTGAATCTTAAGCCTGAGGAACAGGATGATCTGGCTGAATTGCTTAGAGATGTATCACTCTCATCAATTATTAGCGCATCTAAAGTTGTAACAGATCGATTGAAATTTATTAGTGGCCTTGAAAATATAATTAATTCTAAAGTGGGAAAGAAGAATCTAAAGGAAAGGACACAATTACACCGAATGTTAGCGGAGAACTGTTGGGTTTTTGGTGAAGAGTTTTTTATTTCCGTAGATGATCAGTCACTTACAGAGTGTTTAAAGAAACATTCAAAATTGTTGAGTAACGATGTTGATATTTTAGAGGCTGTCGAGCACCCGACAAAAGAAAGGGGCATAGTTGATCTTATGCTTTCTAAAACAACACGAAATAATAAACCAAATACTGCCCATCACTTAATTATTGAGCTGAAACGTCCAAGCATAAAGATTGGACGAGATGAAATTTCTCAAATCCAAGATTATGCGGATGCTATAAGATTAGACTCAAGGTTTAGTAAAACAAAAGCTAAATGGACCTTTATCGCTATTAGTTTAGATCGAGATATGAAATTAGATTCCCGTTATATTGACCTTGAGAATGGTGTTATTGCAGAGAAAGATAATTATATTATTTTAGTCAAAACATGGGCTGAAATTTTTGATGAATGTAAAGCTAAACTTCAATTTTTCCAAGAAAGGCTTAAATACAAAGCAAAGGCAATTGATGGGGTTGAACATTTACAAAAACATTTTCCAAAATATGTAGAAGGCGCTACAACTACAATTTGAACCGTACTGGGTTTTTCG
>NZ_AXCD01000012.1:0-215626 GCF_000475335.1 Acinetobacter sp. COS3 | reverse complement strand
AGTATTCCTCAACGCTTGCAATACCTTTTCCAAAAACAATGTGACGAGCGTCTATTTTTTACACAAAAAAGGCTGTAAATGTGGAGTTTGGTCTATAATTTGATCTGTTTTATCTTTTTCTTGCCAATGCAAAGGACGACAATCGACATATTCACAGTACCCCGTGCCTTGATATGTTTCATTATCCCAAAGCAACTCATAAGTAAAACTTCCTACATACCCTGCTGCCAATCCAAATTTATAATCCCCTCTACTCTGTGCTTGAAGTTGGAAAATGATTTGATCATCTTCGTGATATTGCCAGACAAATACGCGAGGTAAATACATTTCACGTCCATTAGGTGTTTGTATTTTTGGATAAACTCGAGTTACATCAAAAATCACATTATCTTGATAAAGTCGTGTTTCTTTTTCTTTTGACTGAATTTCAATTCTTGAAAAAACAATATTGTTCCATTGGTTTCTCAACTCAGAGAGAATGATTTGCAAATCATTATTAATTTGAATGATTTGATAAGTAAAAAAATGAAATGCAATAAAAGGCAAGTAGATTGCTCTCGCATGCTTCAAAATACCTGAAGCATTTATTTCATACTTTTGTTTTTTATAAGTAACCTCACCCTCACAATGACAATTCACATACCAATAATCCGCTACTCCCCACTGTAAAGCAGAATGACTTTCAATTTCGGTAGAAGTTGTGACTTTAAGCTGACAACTGAGTTCATCATCTTTACGATTAAAATAATAATTCGGAAAATCAACTTGAATATGATCCACATCTAAAAACTGGTAATGATCAATCTCTAATTGACATTGTTCTTTGGCACTATAACTTTTGAGATGTCCAACCGTAGACGGACTAGTTGTAACAAGCACTGTCGCAGTATCAATTGCTGTCGTCGTTATTGCACTCGCGTTATAACAAATGGGAATACGAGGCTGCCCGATAAGGCTGATGAAATTAAGATAATGAAAGGGTTCAGGTAGGTTTGGCAGAATCAGTGCCTGATAAACGATTTTAAATAAGCCTTTAGGTGGATAAAAGGTTAAAGCATCTGATTTATCGAGGTTCAGTTGCTTTAATTGATTGTTACTCATCAATATTGGCATACTGAACCTCCGATTTTTTAACTTATTATTTTAGAATCATTTTTGTGGGCAAGCAGTGTTGTTACGAAACCTGAAAGCACATAGAGAATACAAACTGTCAGTATTCCTACTGGAATGTTGTACGTGATTGCAGCAAAAATCAAGACCACTGGTAACATCACAACAAAAGGTACACGTTTGCGGTCCATCTGTTTAAATGAATAGTATTTGATATTGGAAATCATTAATAAACCAACACCTACCATAATCGCAGCATTGATTATCTGAATCGTAATATCTTGCAAATCAAAAATGAATGGAAAATCACGTCCAACCCAAACAATTGAAATCACAGTGACTGCAGCAAGTGGACTTGCAATACCAATAAAGTAGCGTTTATCAACAACACCAATTTGGACATTAAAGCGAGCCAAACGGAATGCAGCACAAGCCGTGTAAATGAAGCTACAAGCTAGTCCGATACGACCTAAATCGTGCAAGCTCCAGCTGTACATCAATATTGCTGGCGCAACACCAAATGCCAATAAATCAGACAATGAATCATATTGCTCACCAAATGCACTTTGAGCACCAATTGCACGAGCTACACGACCATCTAAACCATCCAATAATGCAGCCAAGAAAATCGCATAAATTGCCTGATTAAAATTACCATTCATACTGGCAATAATTGAGTAAAAACCAGATAAAAGCGCAGCTGTTGTAATCAGGTTCGGCCATAGATAAATACCACGGCGTTTAACTTTTTGCCCTTCGTGCGTGTGCTCTTCTTCTTCTACTTCAAATGTGATTCCATCAAAAGAATGATCCTTTGTATTCAAATCAGAATCTGTTTTTGGAGAATTTGTCATTATTTTCAATTCCTCGAGAATATCTTGAGGTAGATGGGTTACTCACCCACCAACCAACGCACAGCAGCATGACCACCATTTTCACTCATGCGTAAATGAGGGAAAAGCCATTGTAAGGCTTGATCTGCATCTTCTGAAAATTTCCAAGGTGGGTTAATCACGAGTAAACCACAACCATTTAAACCAACTGGAGTATCATCTGGCCATACGCAAATTTCACAGATAAGCTGACGGCGAATACCCGTTTTAAACATTTTCTTTTCAAAACGTTCAATCATGGCACGGTCTTTAATTGGATACCAAACTGCAAAAACGCCAGTCGGCCATTTTTTATAAGCAGCTTGCAACAACTCTACGAGCTGAGGAAAATCTTTACGTTCAATTTCATATGGCGGGTCAATCATGACTAAGCCGCGTTTTTCTTTGGGGGGAATTACACCAAGCAATCCTTCATATGCATCACGTTCGTGTAAACCCGCACGTTTATCACGAATGTTAAAATACAATTGCTGAAACACATCACGCTGCATTTCAAAAATAGTCGCTTTGTCAATATCACGCATGCCTTCGAGTGCAAACCAAGGTGAACCTGGATAAGCACCTTTACCTGAAACTGCACGCATATCTTCAACTATTTTAAGATATTGTTTTACACCTTCAGGCGCATTACGCTTAATCGAATCGTCAAGCTTAACCAAACGATGGATACCCGTTAAGAATTCACCTGATTTTTGTGCTTGAGATGTAGATAAATCATATTTACCTGCACCACCATGGGTATCGATATATCGATAAGGTTTATCTTTGGCATTTAAACGAGCGAGCAGTTGAAGCAAAAGTACATGCTTCATAACATCGGCAAAGTTACCCGCATGGAAATGGTGACGGTAATTCATGTTGACAATTATTCCTCAATTCAGAAGATAGTTTAACATGAAAGAAAAAAGTATTCTTTAGCGTTGATGTGATCGTCTAAAATAGTAATGTTAATCAAACAGCTGTTTGATAGGAGCTATATGCAACAAACTTCTTTCTCCCTGGCCTTAAATGCAACCTCATGGAATTTAGATCGCGTCCTAGATGATTTAAATGAGTTTGGCTTTGCTTTTATTGATCATGTCTATTCTCCCGAATATGTCACAGCCTTAGCTGATGAATGCATATCGCATCTTGCCGAGTTTAGAGCAGCAGGCATACAAAATGGCGTTGTAAGTCATATTCGTAGCGATCATATTTTATGGATTGATGGACAGCTTCCTATCGCTCAGCAGCACATCCAAACGCTACACAATCTATCTCAAGCATTAAATCAAGCATTTTATCTTGGTATTAAAGAGGTTGAAGCACATTTTGCTTGCTATAACGCTGGCGAATTTTATGCTTTACACCGTGATAATCCACAGCAAAAAAATGATCGTATGATTTCAACTGTATTTTATTTACATGAAAGCTGGGAAGACAATTTGGGTGGTGAACTTCGCCTACAAGATAAAAAGGGAAACTGGCACATCATTCAACCTTTGCCAAATCGTCTTGCGATTTTTCAAAGTGATGTATTACATGAAGTCTTGCTTTCAAAACAACAGCGCTTATCGATTACGGCTTGGTTACGCAGTGGCAACTCGATTTGGAACCCTTAAACCCTTTAAATCACTAAAAATAGCCTTATATAGTTAGGCATAACTGATGATTTTGGATCAATACATGTCGAATGAAACTAAACAAGTGATTGCTCGGATTGGTGAAACTGACCAACAGTATTTAGAAAATAATACGCCTGAACTTGCTTTAGAGCGAGCTGACTTGCGCTTGCAATTGGTCATGTTGAGTCATGTTCGTCAGGAACAGCTCCATTTCTTGCAAGAAGCAATTGTATTGCTAGAACAAGCGCGTATTGAATATGACGAGATGCCGCTAAGTTTATATTTAAACTTATCGTTGTATCTAGCCAAAGCATATATGATCTATTTTGAACTAACTAAAGAACAGCGCTTTGCTTTAATTACACAACAAATCTTAAAACCTTTGGCACACCATAACCATTTAGACATTTATTTTTTCCTTGCGTATGCGTCAGCAGCTAAGCAAGAACAAGCAATGACACGCCACTGGTTACAGAAATATGTGTCATGTTTTGAATATGATCTAGAGTTATTACAAGTTCACCCTGCTTTCAAATCAGTACGAATGGAAGACTGGTTTAAAGCCTTAATTCAAAATAAAGCTCACTAATGTGAGCTTTATTTTTTATAAATTATTATTTGGTGCTATCTAAATGTAGTTGTTGATTTAGCTCATCAACTACAATCGCCCATTCATCATCTTTATCTAAATGACTTTTAAGAAAATCACGTTGTCCCGCACTCCAAAACGCTGCTTCATGTAATTTTTGATCTGCACTAAGTTGATGTGCTTTGACAAAATTTTCAATACTCGCCTCATCAGAATCAAGACCTAACTGTTCAAATAAAAGTTCTAGTGTAGGTTGTTGCTCAAACATTTTTTATTCTCCAAACTCATGCTTTAATTAAATTAATCTAAACATAAACAGTTATTCAATACATCTGTATGCCTATATTTTCTTGTAGTTTTTATGTGCACATACATAAAAAAAGCGCCCGAATTCGAGCGCTTTTTCAATTTATCAAAAAAGATAAATTAGTTCACCATGTCAGCAACTGCTGCACGCTCTTCTTCTAACTCGTTAAGAGTGAAGTTGATACGCTCACGGCTAAATTCGTCAATTTCTAAACCTTGAACGATTTTGTATTCACCGTTTTCAGTTGTTACAGGGAAACCGAACATTACGCCTTCAGGAATACCATAAGAACCGTCTGAAGGAATACCCATCGTTACCCATTTGCCATTCGTACCAAGCGCCCAGTCACGCATATGGTCGATTGCAGCATTTGCAGCAGAAGCAGCAGAAGAAAGACCACGCGCTTCGATAATCGCAGCACCACGCTTACCAACTGTTGGAAGGAATACATCTTTGTTCCAAGCAGCATCGTTGATTTTGTCTTTCAAGCTTTCGCCATTTACATTTGCAAAGCGATAATCAGCATACATTGTTGGAGAGTGGTTGCCCCAAACAGTCATGTTTTCGATATCAGAAACAGCTACACCCGCTTTTTGAGCAAGTTGAGTTAACGCACGGTTGTGGTCAAGACGTAACATTGCTGTAAAGTTCTTCGATGGAAGATCTGGAGCAGATTTCATCGCGATGTAAGCATTGGTATTTGCAGGGTTACCTACAACCAATACTTTAACGTCACGGCTAGCAACTTCGTTTAATGCTTGGCCTTGACCAATGAAGATTTCGCCATTTACTTTTAATAAGTCAGCACGTTCCATGCCTGGACCACGTGGACGAGAACCTACCAATAAAGCATAGTCAGCATCTTTAAATGCAACTTTAGGATCATCAGTCCCGATCATGCCAGCCAATAAAGGGAAAGCACAGTCATCAAGTTCCATCATCACGCCTTTAAGCGCTTGTTGAGCTTTCTCAAATGGAACTTCAAGCAATTGTAAAATTACAGGTTGATCTTTACCTAACATTTCACCGCTTGCGATACGGAATAATAAGCTATAACCAATTTGACCAGCAGCGCCTGTAACGGCAACACGAACGGGTTGCTTCATGTGATATTCTCCAATGAGATGCGTTAGCACGATTGAAACATATTGTTATTCAATCGAATTATCATAAACGGCAAAGATTGTACTCTAAAGCGAACGCAGATGCATGTAAAAGAGAATGGATTTCAACAAAAGTCTGATAGAAAATACAAATAAAGGGCTAAAAAAGCCTAGTAACTACCTTTAATTGTAAAGTCATTTGGGCAACCCGTCACAATATGGCTTGAACATTGCTTGTACTGACCATTCTTCTGGTAACACACTCGAATTTCGGTTAAAACTGATTCAAACCGTGAAGACTGGCAAGTAAAACGAATGCCATTGGGTGGTAACGACGGGTTTAATTTTGTGAATTGTTGTCTAAGATTTTCTTTTTGAACATCAATCGTATTGGGACTTGTTAAATCTGATGGAACTTTTAAACGCTCAGCAAAATTAATTATTTTTCTAAAATACTGACTTGCATTCATGGGGACACATCCACCAACCCCCTGCCAAAGCTGTACGCGAGCATTTTCGTCTGGCATCACACGTGCTACAACTTTAGCTTGTAACGGTGAAAGTTTGGCAGAACTTTTTGTTTCACACTCACGTCCGACTGGGACTTCAGGTAACAAACTAGAAATCGTAAGTGAGTAACCTTCTAAACACTTGCGCTGTTTTTGTCTTGTTGAATCAAACGAACAAACCGCAGGCGTCATTTGAATATGCATGACATAACCTGCTATATCGGCATTGTCCGCTGCATATAATGGCGCACCAAATGAGAGAGCGAGATAACAGATCAATATCTGTAACACGCTACGCATTTGGAACTTGAATGTGTTTATCGCTTTCATCAAATACAAAAACTTCATTGTTTTAAATTCAACATCTTTGTGCTTTAAGGTGTATTACGCACAGGAATTGTGCTCATACGTTTTTCAAGGGATTGCGGCCCCTGCCCAAGTAGCACTCCATAATGTGTTGCATTGGTCATGACATGTTTAACGTAATCACGCGTTTCAAGCAAAGGAATAGACTCTGTGTACTGATCAGCAGCCATCGTTTGAAAATCAGGCTGCCAACGGCGTGCTCGATTTGGGCCAGCGTTATAACCTGCTGTTGCAAGTACAGCATTGCCACTTAGCTGACTTTGAATCATTGAAAGATAATATGTTCCATAACGGATATTGGTGTTCATTTCACTTAATGCCGCAGGGTTATAAGTTTCACCCATCTGACGCGCAACAAGTTTTGCCGTATTTGGCATGATTTGCATCAAACCACCAGCACCTACATGCGAACGTGCAGAAGTAACAAATCGACTTTCTTGGCGCATTAAACCATACGCCCAAGCGGGATCAATACCAGCATTGTAACTATGACTCGTCACATTACTACGATGCGGTGTAGCGTAGCGATAAGTATCGTTATGCTTTGATGTCGTACGATCCGCAGCATAAATAGCACGATCATACCACCCCATATCATGCGCGCGTTTGGCTGCTGCTAATAGTAGACCATCGTCATGTTGCAAATACGCCTGACGAACTGCCCAGTTCCATTCACGATTGGTATAACTTGCAGGCGCATTAATATCTCTTAATGCAAACGCACGTCTAAAATGAATATTTTGATTTAAGCGCTGTGCATCCTGAGCAGAAGGCTGCTCATTGTAAGGCTGATGGTTATAACGCTCACCAATACGATCTTTGGCAAGTAAGTTATGATAATCATCGCCGCTTTGCGCTAGTTTGCGATAAATCTGTTGCGCGGCTTGCTTAGATGCTGCGTCAGAACGTTGCTCAGATGCACGTGCTAACCAATATTGCCAACGATCTTCTTGCTTTTGTGTCACTGACATCGCATCAATCGCTCGAATCAGACTTTCCCATGCACCAAAACGAATGGATTGACGAGCGTAAATCTCAGCTTCTTCAGGGCTAAATGGATAACCATAACTTTGATCAAATGCATTCAGCACTTCACGATTAAAATTATTCTTCATTACCGTCGTACCACCAACATAACCAACGGTACGATATAAATATTTTTGAACAGCTTGTGGCGTATCTTGTGCTGCTCGCTGCACATTGCCAAGCGCATTGGTTAAGTCGTTATCAGTTATACGACCTAATGCAAAAATCAAATACGCATAATCAGCATCATTGGACTTAGGTGCATTCCAAATATATTCCAATGGATTGGATTGAATCTGATTGAGTTGAGCTAAAGATAAACTCAACCCCATAGTTTGTGCGGTTGCAATTGCTTGTCCAGACTGCCCAGCACGCAATAAAACCCACAAGCGCTGTTGACGATCTTGCGCTGTCATCAACGGACTCGACAACATCATTCGACCTAAACCTGTGCAAGATTCTGGCTGTGAGTCAGTCGCTAACCATACATCTTTATATTCAGCATAAACTAAAGCATCACCTGTTTGAGCGCGGACTTGAGCAACGGCACAACTTTCCGCCTGATCAGGGTTAGTGACATAAGATAATACGGGCTTTGCTTCACTGAAATTTGCTTGTTTTACTTTTTCCTCAACATAATCAGCCGATAATTTTTCTGCCATTGCTGATTGAGGGTAACGTTGTGCAAAACTAATAATTGAAGCAGCAGGTTGAAATCCAAGATTACTATTCAGTTTCCAATATTCTGGATAATATCCCAACACGTCATTTTGCATTTCATATTGATATTGATCGAGCAATGCCATATTGCTTGAATTTGCTGCACGCAGAGCATCATTGAATTGTTCGTCCAAGGCATAAACAGATGAACATGCAATCACACCACTCGCCGCCAACATGCGACGGAAGCTTTTCTTATTATTCAATTTACGGGTAACGCTACTTATAAAATTATGTTGCTTGTTCATCTTCATCAATACATTTGCCTAATTTCGCCCTGCGATTATAGTTTAATAAGTCTAGCTTCTTACAATTGTTGTGTTATGTAACTTGCTGATTCATATTCATTAAAATTCACGTAATTTCATCCACAAAGTGTCCATTTTTGTCAGTTTTTTATTCTCTGCGCACATCAAAAAATACTGCTATAATCCGCGGTTTGTCTCAACCCACCTTGTTTAGGAGCCTGCATGACGGTTCAAACATTCATTCCAAGTGCTACACAAGCTGCCTCAGAAAACACTGTCACCCAGCCAACGCACACCACTGATGTTTCAATGAAAAAGTTATATATTGAAACGCAAGGGTGTCAGATGAATGAGTATGACAGTCATCGTATGGCAGATTTATTAGGTGATTCTCATGGTTACGTACTCACCACGAATCCTAATGAGGCCGACATTTTATTGATGAACACTTGCTCGATCCGAGAGAAAGCACAAGAGAAAGTGTTTAGTGAACTCGGTCGCTGGCGTAAATTAAAAGAACAAAATCCAGAATTAGTCATCGGTGTCGGTGGCTGTGTTGCATCACAAGAAGGTGACAACATTCAAAAACGTGCGCCTTACGTGGATATGGTTTTTGGTCCACAGACTTTGCACCGCTTGCCGCAAATGTTAGATCAGCATCATTCACAGGTTGAAAAGCCCAAGAAAGAAAAAATCAAATTAGTTGATATTTCATTCCCTGATATTGAGAAGTTTGACTTCTTACCTGAACCTCGTGTTGAAGGTTTTAAAGCATTCGTTTCGATCATGGAAGGTTGCTCTAAATACTGTTCATTCTGTGTTGTTCCGTACACTCGTGGTGAAGAGGTTTCTCGCCCATTAGATGATGTATTGGCAGAAATCGCGGGTCTTGCTGAAAAAGGTGTTCGTGAAATCAGCTTACTTGGTCAAAACGTAAATGGTTATCGTGGCGAAACTTTTGAAGGTGGTATCTGCACATTCCCTGAATTATTACGTTTAGTTGCGGAAATTCCGGGGATTGGTCGCTTGCGTTACACCACGTCTCACCCGCTCGAATTTTCTGATGACTTGATTCAATGCTACCGTGATTTGCCACAAATGGTTTCTCACTTGCATTTACCAGTACAAAGTGGTTCAAACGATGTGTTACAGGCAATGAAACGTAACCATACTATTGATGTTTATATTGATAAAATTGCCAAGTTACGCAAAGTACGCCCAGATATGCATTTATCGAGTGACTTTATTATTGGTTTCCCTGGTGAAACTGATGCACATTTTGCTGAAACATTACAGTTCATCAAAGATTTAGATTTCGATCATTCGTACAGTTTTGTTTATTCAAAGCGTCCGGGTACACCTGCTTCGGAACTTCCAGATGACACGCCTGAGCAAGTGAAAAAAGACCGCTTAGCTCAAGTACAACAAGTCATTAAACAGTCAAGTATTGATAAAACTGATGCGATGCTCGGTAAGATCGAACGTGTACTGATTGAGAAAGTATCTGATAAAGATCCGAACGTTTTAATGGGTACAGCTGACAATACACGTTTAGTTACGTTTATCGGTGATGCAGCGTGGGTCGGACGTTTCGCAGAGATTGAGATTACTGAAATCAAAACTTTAAATTTAGTTTATGGAGAACTCTTGAATCTTGAACCTGACGTGGCGTAATGTAAGGGTATTCTTACAAGTCAACAAAAAGGGTTTCTCTTGACTGCAGCGATTCGACGTACAGTAACGTTCCCTGAGATTTCAATGGAACGTTTAAAAAGCATGCTCGGTGCGTATAACGGGCATTTAAAACAAATCGAACAACGTTTAGATGTCAAAATTACTCACCGAGGCGATGCTTTTTATCTAGACGGTGATATGGAAGCGGTCGAAAGAGCCGAAGCTTTGCTGCAGCGGCTCTATCAAGAATCAGAAATTTCGTCACAAATCAGTGCGGACTTACTGCACCTCATGATTCAGTCTTCGCAAACTGAAGGTAACTTCGAATTGGTTGGCGAAGAAATGGATGAATATGATGCGCCAATTGATGTCTACTTTCAGACGCGCAAAGGGCGCATCAATCCACGCGGCGCAAATCAAAAGCGCTATGTCCAGCGTATTTTGCAAAGTGATATTTCCTTTGGCGTCGGCCCTGCTGGGACAGGTAAAACTTATCTAGCTGTTGCTGCCGCTGTCGATATGTTAGAACGCAATGAAATCCAACGTATTCTACTGGTACGCCCAGCAGTTGAAGCGGGTGAAAAGCTTGGCTTTTTGCCGGGTGACTTAACTCAAAAAATTGACCCTTATTTACGTCCTCTCTACGATGCACTCTACGAAATGCTTGGTTTTGAAAAAGTTGCAAAACTGATTGAACGCCAAGTGATCGAGGTTGCACCTCTTGCCTATATGCGTGGTCGTACGTTGAATCATTCTTTCGTTATTCTGGATGAAGCACAAAATACTACACCAGAACAAATGAAAATGTTCCTCACTCGATTGGGCTTTGGCTCGCGTGCGGTCATTACTGGAGATGTAACACAAGTCGATTTACCCCGCGGACAACAATCGGGTTTAGCCCATGCGCTACGTGTACTTGAAAATGTACATGAAATTCACATCACACGTTTCCATTCCCGAGATGTTGTACGTCATCAACTGGTTCAAAAAATTGTTGAAGCTTATGAAGGCTGGGATAGCGAGCAGCAACGTATGTCTGCTGAAGCTCGAGCTGAACGCAAAGCAAAACAAGAAGCATTGGTTGCAGAAAATGATTCTGCTGCTGATGCCCAACACTCTTAGAAAACCTCCTCAATCCCCCTTTTATGGTGATGCTTTAGTCGCATTTTAGGGGGAAGATTTTAAGGATCTATTTTGAAAATCAATTTAAGTCTTCAACAGGACTTTCAAGCCTCTGAACTGCCACTCAAACGTGGTCAAATCAAAAAAAATATCGAAACTGCATTACGCCATATTGGTTTCGATGTGGATTGTGAAATCGGCATTGCTTGTGTTGATCTTGCTGAAAGTCATGAACTCAACTTGCAATATCGTGAAAAAGATAAACCAACCAATGTATTATCCTTTCCAAGTGATATTCCAGAGGAAATGTTATCTCTGCTTGATGCTGAACCACTGGGTGATTTAGTGATTTGTATTCCTGTTGTCTTACAAGAAGCAATTGAACAGCAAAAAACAGCAACTGATCATTTTACTCATTTATTGGTTCACGGTATTTTGCATCTCTTAGGTTATGACCATGAGACTAGTGAAGCTGATGCAGAAGAAATGGAAGCTTTAGAAATCGAAATCTTAAAGAAACTTGGTGTTGCAAATCCATACCAAGCGGATGAGATCTAGTGGGAATACTATGTATATCGTTATTTTCAAAGCTGAAATCAAAAAATTAGATTCTGATTACATAGAGATGGCTCAAAAATTAAGAGATAAAGCTTTAAATGAATACAATTGTATAAAGTTTGAAGCGTGTAGTGAAAATGGTTTTGAAATCGCGCTTTCTTATTGGAAAGAACTTAATGATATACAACGTTGGCATCTCGATACTGAACATCAAATCGCACAGCGCTTGGGAAAAGAAAAATGGTACCAAAACTTTAGCGTTGAAATCTGTAAATTAGAGCGTGCTTATCATAGCTAATCTAATTGTGAATAAGATCAAACTTATCCACAATTTAATAAAAAACGGCTTGTATTAAGCCGTTTTTTATTTCACAGGATCTTAAAATTGATAACGTAAAGTGAGTGTTGCATTACGTGGTGCGCCTTGGGTGATCTGTCCATACGCAGGGAAAACACCATAATATCCTTTATCAAACACATTATTGACATTCAATTGCGCGGAAAAATCTTTATTAATTTTATATTTTGCCATCAAATTAACTAAAGCATATGAACCTTGCTCAATTCTAGGATTTGCTCCTGCTGGTGCATTACTAGCGATCACATAAGTATCACTTTGCCAATTTACCCCTCCACCAACACTTAGATCACTCCACTTTCCTGGAAGTTGATAGGAAGTATAAGTTTGAATCAATTTACGAGGAAGTTGAGTATTAATATCAGCATCATTAACATCTGTTGCTTTATATTGACTATAACCAGCGGTTACATTCCAGTTTGGAGTCACTTGTCCACTAACTTCTAGCTCAAAGCCTTTACTTTCAGCACCTTTCGCAGCCTTATAATATGTTTCTAAAGTCCCATTTGGTCTTTGTATTTGCCCTACTGCTTGTGCGAGGTTATCTTGTTTAATGTCGAATAAAGCTAAAGAGCCATTCAAACGATTATCAAACCAAGATGACTTTAAACCGATTTCGGTACTATTCCCCTTAATCGGATCAAGATAATTATTATTGAAATCTCTTTGATCTTGCGGCTGGAAAATACTCGTATAGCTAGCATAAGCTGAGTAATTCTGATTAATGTCATAAATCAATCCAGCATAAGGAATAAATTCGTGTTCATATTTAATCTTACTCGCAGTTGAACCTAAATCTTTCTCATAATCTGTAACACGACCACCAATAATTAACTTTAGCGGATCGAGTAAAGATAGTTGAGTTGCTGCAAAAATCGCATTTTGCTTTACGGTATAACTTTCTGAAGGTGTCCATGCACTCCAAATAGGCTCTGGAAGCGAAGCATTCCAATCATAAATACTGCCCACGGCTTCAGTTGTACCAGATCGACCTAATGCTTCAAACTCTTGATTTGAATATTGATAACCAACTACAGCTTTATGATCTCGACCAAACAAATTAAATACCCCATCTGTTTGCAAGGTAATATTATCTTGATCGACATTCACCTTATACGAACCAGCAAAGCCAGATAAACCTAAGCCTGTGGTTTTGTCAGGATTGCCAGAAACATAAAATAATTTTGACTCAGCCTCTCTTTTGCCATGAGCATAAGAAAGCTTCACATTCCAATCGTCATTAATTTTTTGAGTTAAATCTGCAAACCAATTGGTGTACTTCACATTCCAACGTGTCCAATCCTGCGTTGTTGTTGCACTTTTCGATAAATGAGTTCGCGAACCATCACTAAAGAAAACAGGTAAGCCTCCCCACATTGGACCACGAGGGTCATCCTCTTGATAACTGACTCCTGCTGAAAGTAAAGTTGACTCAGTTAAGTCAGCCTCTCCTGTCAGTAACAGCGTTAAACGCTCTTTACTCAATAAATCGGTAAAACTGTCACCTTGCTCATATTGTGCAACCGCACGCCCACGTAGTGATCCCGAATCATTCAAACTATTCGCAATATCCCCCATGACACGATAATTATTCCAACTTCCTCCACTTACTTCGATATTTGCAGCAGGTTCTTTACTCGCAGCACGCTTACGAGCCATATTTATCGCAGCAGAAGGATTCCCAGCACCAGTCGTTAATCCTGTTGCTCCACGTACTACCTCAATATGATCATAAATTGCCGTACTAGAAAAAATCTCTCCAGAAGACCAAGGTAAGGAATATGTTGTAGGGATTCCATCAATAATATAGTTATCAACAACAAAACCACGCGAATACAAACCACCACGATTTGTTTCATAACGGTTTACGGTAATACCCGTTACATTTTCAGCGACCTCAACTAAAGTTGTTAACCCTTGATCTTGCATACGTTGTTGGGTTACAACCGAAACAGATTGAGGAATTTCTTTTAAAGTCAAATTTAAAGGTAATGCAGTCGACGATTTTTCTACTGTATATGCTTGTTTTAAATTTTCACTTTCCGCTTGTATTTTAATGGTTGGCAACTGAGCAGTGCTTTCTGTACTTGACTCAGCGTAAGCAAATGATGGTAAAAGTACAGCCATAGCCAATACCAGTGGATGTGTTTTAAATACTTGTCTCGATGGATGTTTATGCATGCAGATAGATCCTTATCGCAAGGTCAAAAGATTTGAAAGCCACCACACCTCGCTCCCCCACAAGAAAAACTCTAAAAAGCAGGATGTACAGATTTCAAAGAAGATTGAACAAAAAATGTATTGCAAATGATAATTATTTTTATTATCAATTCAAGTTTATAGGGTTAAAAATAATTCTTTGTTTTTTAATTATTAAAATTTAATTTAACTAATATTAAAAATTATATTAATGATTTTTATTGCTTTTTATTTCTAAATTTCACAATAGCAAATTCCAATAAGCAAATTAATGTACTTCAAATTCAGCATCAACAGGATCAAAACGCCATGTACGAATAATTCGCAATTCAGAAATGTCTTTCATATTGGCATCAAAATGTCCAAACGGTGCACCACGACGAACAGAAGCTTTAGCTGCTTCATCTAAAATAGAATGACCCGAACTTTCAATTAAGCGAATCGCTCGAATTCCACCTTGCGCATTTAGAATCACCATTAAACGAACTTCACCAGCGAGTCGTTGCTGTTTCGCCTCATCTGGATAATAACGGTTACCATATAGCTCTACTTTTTGGCGAAATTTATCAAGATAAGCGGCTGAAGCATCTTGTTTAGCCTGAATGCCATCCACTGTTTTAATGCGTTGCTTACGGCTAAAATTTTGCTGACGTTGTAAATACTGTGCTTCTAAACTTGCGACCATCGCAGCTTTTGCTTGAAACTGGCTTTGTAAATCATCCAAAGCTTTTTTACGTTCGGTTTCTTCTGACTGCTTTTGCCAGCTGAGCACAGTCATTAAAACTTTTTCTTCAAATTTTAATTCACGCTTCTGCTGTATCTTTTCCAAACTTTCTAGTTCAGTCTCACCTGTAGTCGCATCTGCTTGCATCGGTGAAGGCATATCACTCGACATCCGATGTGCTTCACGGAAATCACCCGAACCTTTTTGATCGGCTTGTGCAAGAAAATCAGCATCTTTCACTTTGTCTTGACTTGTACGGACGGTGACTGCAATTTCTTTAGTCGAGGTATCAGACGGCGATGGCATACCAAACTGAATCGCAAGCACAGCTCCATGCAGCAGCATTGCAACCGTAACAGCTCCGACAAAGATTGGATCTTGCCACCAATGAGGAGATAGTTCAGAACGAAAATTTATTTTATTCCACATGCGATTTAAGCGACAAAAATGTCCCTTCCCCAACGGTGGCAACCGTATAAAAACCAAACCAATATTCAAAAAATTACAAAAATGTGATCCACTTATATTTACAGTGTGTCCATACCATCATTTTATGAAAATGTAGCAATTAATTTTGCTACACTGCAAGTCAGAAATTTATTTTTATTTTTTAGTGAATACAAAGATCGTGACGCCGTTATCTAAAACACTTCACTTTCTGGAACAACTTTTATGCAAACGCTAATTTCATCTGTTGTTAAACGTCTACGAAAAGTTTACCTAAAAGCAGAAGAATTCATCGAAGAAGAAAGAGAATTTTCGCTTTCACAAGTTTTTGTGAACGCAACGATGGAACGCTATGTCGTTGAGAAAGTTGAGATCATCAAAGATCTACATGCAGACCTTTATGATGGCTGGTTACGCCTTTACGCTACAATTGATGTAAAAGGTTTACACACCACTTTATCTGTTGATTTAAAACTTCTTCAGATGGAAATGAACAAAGATGTGCAATTGATGGTCTTTGAACAAATCAGCAACACCCAAGTCATCGAAGCTGAATTCAAAAACATTTTTCAAAAATGGGGCTTTTATATTGCGATTTGGTATTTTCAAAAGTTTAAAGATGAAGATCCTTTAGGCAAAATTCTAGAACATTTTGAAGTTGTCACAGTAAAAGATGAATTGCTCTATCTTGATCTCAATCGCTGGTTTAGCAAGAAACCAAGCATTATTGAGACTTTAAGTAAAGTACATGTTAATCGTGCACGAGTACGCCCTGCTGAATTAATCGTTTGGGGGAATGTCAACCTTGCGGCTATTTTATCACCCTCAAATCACGATTATGACGATGATGAATTAGATGACACCGTTGTCACCCCAATTCAGCAAAAAGATCCCAAAAAATAATTTTCCAAGTTTTGAGTGGCTTTTAAGTTTCCAATTGATGCCACTCAACTCATCATCTTCATGATTTATACGAAAAATTAACAAGCGCTTAGTAAAAAACCTGATCTTTTCTTCATAATCTACAGGCATAATAACTAATAATCGTAATGATAAATGAATGATTTATTTGAATGGTCGTTCAAAGGATATAGTGTTATGACAAAGAATTTATCAAAAGCTCTAGGTATTACTTCAGCGACTTCTGCTGTAATTTTATGTGCAAGTTTATCTAGTCATGCATTTGCAATGGCGCCGTTCCAAGCGAGCTACCAATTTAGCTATAACAATAAAAACCTAGGTTCAGCGACACGTACGCTTTCTCAGCAAGGAAATAATTGGACATACAAGTTTGCTGCAAAAGCAGGGGGTATTGCCTCGGCAACAGAAACCAGCCAATTTAATTTTGCTAATAACAAAATTACTTCGCAGAAATTTACACGTAGTAGCAAAATCTTAATTCACAACAACACGATGAATATCAACTTCAATCCAAGCAATAAAACAATTAGTACGCAAAAAGATGATCAGAAACGTTCATTTGCTTGGCAAGCTGGTGTTTTGGATGAGCTTAATGCAGAGCTACAAGTTCGTGAAGATTTGAAAAATGGAAATACGCTGCAAACCCGCTATTTTATTGCGGATGCGAAAGCAGTAGACGAGCGTCGTTTTGTCAAACAAGGCACTGAGAACGTTAAAACTAGTTATGGGACATTTAGCACTATTAAAGTTGTTCTTTTACACGACAAACCTGAGCGTAATACAATTTTCTGGTTAGCGCCAAAACTTGATTATTTACCCGTCAAAGTGACACATAATGATGGTAAATCTTCATATGGTTTATTATTGACTGGCTATTCAGGCAAAACAAACTAAGCATCTGGTCAATTTTGGCTTGCAATTTTTCGGATGCTTTTTAAAATATGCCTTTGCTTAAACAAGCATCCGATTAGAGGATTCTCCCGTGTACGCTTTAGAACAGAAAATCTTAAATGAAGGTATCGTTCTATCAGATCAGGTTTTGAAAGTTGATGCTTTCCTAAACCACCAAATTGACCCTGTATTAATGCAACAGATCGGCAAAGAATTTGCTGCTCGCTTTAAGGATGCAGGGATCACTAAAATTATTACAATTGAAGCTTCAGGCATCGCTCCAGCAATTATGGCTGGTTTAGAGCTTGGTGTTCCTGTAATTTTTGCTCGCAAATATCAGTCATTGACACTGAAAGATGATCTTTACCGTTCTAAAGTGTTCTCGTTTACTAAACAAACTGAAAGTACGATTGCAATTTCTAACAAGCATATCAACTCAAGCGACAAAGCACTTGTGATTGATGACTTCTTAGCAAATGGTCAAGCTGCTTTAGGCTTAATTGACTTGATTCATCAAGCTCAAGCTGAAGTGGTTGGTGTTGGTATTGTGATTGAAAAATCGTTCCAACCAGGTCGCGATGTATTACTTGAAAAAGGTTACCGCGTTGAATCTTTAGCACGTGTTAAATCTTTAACTGATGGTAAAGTAACATTTGTGACTGAATAAAAATCTGAGTTTAGTCTCAAAAAGCGGATGATCATTTCATCCGCTTTTTTATGGAAAATTAACAACAATCCCAATTATATAAAACCTTAGAAAAGTCTCGCTTCTTTAAATCCTCTGGATGAATAAAGAAATTTCCTACTCCCGAATCGCCCCACATAATCTCATTCTTAGCATCATCCGTATCCAGCTGGAATAACAATACATAATCTCGAATAGCTTTGTTATAACCGCGTGGATCACTCTGCGTAAAATAAGGATACCCCCCTAAACGATGGCCTGTTGAAGCTAAATTTTCACTGTAAGCTTCATAAAACTCATCTGATCCATCCCCAATATTAAATCCTTCATCTTCGGTGCTGATGGGTTGCATCGTTAAGCTGAATTCTATTGCATATTGCCCCGTGAATGGCAGCAAATACTCCTCATCATCCAATTGAATATCAGAAAAATCCTGTTTTAACGGTTTCATATCTTCAATCACCTGATCAAAATATAAAACCCTAAAACCAGATTGCTGTTGCTGGTCATCAAAGTTCATCCCATACAAATCATCAGTCGCAATATAAAACTGTAAAATGCCCTGACTTGGGAAATCAGGTAAATTCGGAATTTCAGTAAAATTAAACTGTGCCAATAACGCCAGGGGACTACCATTCGAGTCGATAGGATAAGCCATATCTAATGGTAAGTAGGGTTGCCCTCCTACTTTGCTTTGCCACAATGAAAGCCGATCACAACTTTTTAAATTCATTTGTACTGTGGGTTTTAAAGTCGCCTCAATTTTTTCTTTATAAGGTTTCAATACTTCAGGCAACGCTTCAAAGGCAAAATTCATGTTATCTATTTCCCATCTCATTATTTATAGAATGCAATATAAAACAATGGACTAAACTTAAAAAGAAGTGGAGCGAACCAAACGACAATTACTGTCGCAAACACATTCGTTCATTATCCTTCCAATCACTGACCTTCGTCCTCTAAATAAGTTATATAAATTCTGCTAGAATCAATCCGACCAAACGTAATGATAGGCATGACGATGCAAACCTACCTGAACCTTTTACAACATATCCTAGACAACGGCGGCGACAAAGGCGACCGTACTGGTACAGGAACACGTTCAGTATTTGGTCATCAAATGCGTTTTGATTTATCTAACGGCTTCCCACTACTCACCACAAAAAAAGTACATTTCCGCTCAATCGTCATTGAGCTACTTTGGTTTCTTAAAGGTGATACCAATGTTCAATACTTAAAAGACAATAAAGTGACGATTTGGGATGAATGGTCTACAGCAGAACAAACTGCTCGCTTTGGTCGCCCTGAAGGCGAACTTGGACCTGTGTATGGCCATCAATGGCGTAATTTTGGCGCGACACAAAATGAAGACGGCAGCTATCAACAAAATGGCTTCGATCAAATCAAATGGCTCGTCAATGAAATCAAGACCAATCCCAATTCACGTCGTCTAATCGTTTCTGGTTGGAACCCAAATGAAGCAGGTAAAGTGGCATTACCGCCTTGCCATACGTTGTTCCAATTCTTCGTACAAGACAATAAACTTTCATGCCAACTGTATCAACGAAGTGCTGATGTATTCCTAGGTGTTCCATTTAATATTGCGAGTTATGCCCTACTTACACATATGATTGCGCAAGTATGTGGTTTGGGTGTTGGTGACTTTGTCTGGACAGGTGGTGATACACATTTATATGCCAACCATTTTGAACAGGCACAATTACAACTTAGCCGTGAGCCGCTACCGTTGTGTCAATTAAAATTAAATCCTGAGATCACTGATATTTTCGACTTTAAATTTGAAGATATTGAAATCGTAGGATATGAATCACACCCAGCGATCAAAGCACCTGTTGCAGTTTAAGTAGATTAGAGAGAAAACATATGACATGGCAAGGCACTGAAGTTGTTCACGTAGTTGCGATGGATAAAAATCGCTGTATCGGCAAGGGAAATGCATTGCCGTGGCATATCTCTGCTGACTTAAAACACTTCAAAGCCATTACCCAAGGTGGCGTAGTAATCATGGGTCGTAAAACTCTCGAATCAATGGGACGTGCTCTGCCGAATCGCGTGAATTGGATAATTACTCGTGACACAGAATGGCAGTTTGATGGTGTTAAAGTTGCACATACAATCGAAGATGCAATGAATGGTGCACTTACAGACGCACAACACGCAGAGAAAGCGTCATTATTTATTATTGGTGGTGGAGAGATTTTCACACAAACCCTTGCGATTGCAGATCGACTTGAATTAACGCATGTTGACCTAGATGTACAAGGTGATGCGCATTACCCGCAAATCTCTGAGGATTTCAAGAAAGTAAACTCAGAACAGCAGATTGATGAAAAATCGAATATAAGCTTTGAGTTTGCGACCTACCAAAAATAAAAATGGATCGCGCATCATCATGCATAACATTGGATCACGAGAGTTTTTTATTGCTTTAGGTATCGGGCTTTTACATAGTCTATTTACCTTGTTCGTGGTCCTTTCAAGCTTTTGGCTATGTCTTGCTCTATGGATTCAACAACCACTTGGTTCTCTTCTCAGCCGTGTTGCTATTATTCTCTGGAGCTTATTTGCACTCAGCCTGATTGGTGTTTACGTCAGTGGACACCTGATTAGCCGGCGTACAGATATCATTATTTATTGCTGTGCTTTTGCTCTTGCGTTGATTTGGTATTTTTCTTTAGATGCAAGACAAGATCGAGACTGGGATCCAGAAGTTGCAGAACAGCTCAGTTATGAAAAGCATGGCGATACAGTCATACTTCATAATGTTCGCAATTTTAACTGGCATGCTGATGGCAGCTATGACATTCACTGGGAAGATCGTACTGTTGATTTAAATAAAATCACAGGGGTGAATGTAATTACCTCCTACTGGATGGGACCACAAATTGCACACACGTTGGTCAGTTTTGATTTTTCGGATCAAAAACCATTAGTATTTTCTATTGAGATACGCAAAGAAAAAGGTGAAGCGTTTTCAGCAATCGGTGGCTTTTTCCGAAAGTATGAACTGAGCTTAGTTGCATCGGACGAAAAAGATATCGTCTATACACGTAGCAATATTCGACATGAACAAGTCTATTTATTTCCAATAAAAATGCCTGCAACAGAACGCAAAGCATTATTTATTGAGTATTTACACCAAGCCGATGAGTTACGAGCAGAAGCGAAATGGTACAACACCCTAACCAGTAACTGTACAACGCTTGTTTTCGACATGGTACAAGCCATTAATCCTCAACGTCTACCAAAAGACTATCGCCTCCTTGCTTCGGGTTATTTACCTAATTATCTATATGACCTTCAGGCACTTAATCAAAGTGTGAGTATGAAAGAATGGTATCGCTTAGCGCATATCAATCCCCGTGCAGAAAAATATGATCAGCAGTCCAATCAAAGTAGTGAATATTTTTCAAAAACGATTCGTGCTGGATTGCCAAAAACTGAGTGACTTTTCAACTAATTTTATTAAAATCATCTTAAATTTTACAAAAGGATACTGAAAGCTCTACTCGTGTTCATGCTTTTTTATTTAAATAATAATCATAGAAACACAACAATTTGGATTTTAGATCTTATGTTAAAAACATTATTAACATCTTGTACTTTAGCGGTTGCAGTTGTCATGACAGGTTGTGCGACAACCGATTCCCTTCAGACCTCACCACAAGCGTCTCAAAAAGAAAGTATTGATCTGTACAATCGTACTTGGATTGCAACACAGATTAATGGCGTTGAAGTAAAAAGTAATGATCTTTCAGGTAAACGACCTGCTATTCAATTTGATGCAAAAGAAAAACGTTTCTTTGGTGCAGATGGTTGTAACCAAATCCGTGGTAGCTTTGAAAGCCAAGGCTCTATCTTACGTCTAGGGCCAATTGCATCAACCATGATGGCATGTATCGGTAATGATAACAGCACGCTTTCTCGCCAGTATGCAAATGCTTTAGCGAGTACGACAAATTATGAGCTTAAAGGTCATGAACTGAAATTCCTTGATGCTTCAGGTCGCGTTTTAGTCACTTTTGTGACAGTCATTCAACCTTTGCCTTAATTTCTTAACCAAAGTAAAAGCTCGTTTCAAACACGGGCTTTTACTTTGTTAGGACTTCGTTTACTTTATTGGTATTCTTAAAATTAAAAATTGGGGAGTTTTATGCAACAAGCTTTATTTGGTGGTGGTTGTTTTTGGTGTGTAGAGGCTGTATTTCTACAACTTAAAGGCGTTGAAAAAGTCGTAAGCGGTTATGCTGGTGGCATTAATCAAAACCCGACCTATGAACAGGTTTGCCAAGGCACCACTCAACATGCTGAGGTTGTCTTAATTGATTTTGATGAGCAGCAGATTAGTTACATTCAACTGTTGAATGTATTTTTTACAACACATGATCCAACAACACTAAACCGCCAAGGCAATGATATTGGTACCCAATATCGATCAGTTGTTTATTACTTCAATGAAGAACAAAAGCAACAAGCTGAGCAAATCATTCACAGCTTAGAAGATGAAGGGCTCAATATCGTAACGGAACTTAGCCCTGTACCAACCTTCTACCCTGCTGAAGAATATCACCAAAATTTTTATGCGCGAAATCCTTCACAAGGTTACTGCAACTTTAGTATTCCACCAAAGCTTTCAAAATTGCGCTCGAAATACCTTGATCTACTCAAAACAGATTAGGCAAAAAAAAGCAACTCACATCGAGTTGCTTTTCCTTTGTATTTCTTAATGTTAGTTTTCACTAACAAAAGCAATATCACTTAAACCAGCTTCACTGGCGCGAGACATCACTTGTGCAACCGTATCATATTTTGATTCTTTATCTGCACGTAATTGCACAGTCGGTTTAGTCTCTGCCTGACCCGCTTCTTGGAAACGCTTTTCTAGCTCTTCTAAGCTAATAATCTTCGCATCCCAAGCAACCTCACCATTTTGATTAATACTAATCGTAATCGCTTTTGGTGGTGGATCAACAATTTCAGCAGTGGTTTTTGGCAAACTTAATGGAATTGATGGGTTAGCAACCGTTGCTGTGACTAAAAAGATAATCATCAATACCAACATAATATCGATCAGAGGAATGAGATTCATCTCATTCATGCCACTGTCGTGGTCTTCACCCAATTGAAAGCCCATCTTAAGCTTGACCTCCAACTAAACTTTGTTGAGTTGCTTTAGTTTCTGTCTTTGCCGTTGTTTCTTGCTGCAACATAGTATCGATTAACAAGCTATGCGCTTGGTCTTGCAAATCATGTGCTAAACCACGATTGAAACGTACACAAATGTTGTAAGCCAATACTGCTGGAATCGCAACCGACAAACCTAAACCCGTCATGATCAATGCTTCACCAACAGGTGTTGCAACTTGAGCTAAACCTGCCTGACCACTCGTACCTACAGCGACAAGTGCATGGAAAATACCCCAAACTGTACCAAACAACCCGACAAATGGTGCAAGCGAGGCAATTGTTCCAAGAACAGATACACCTTTTTCTGCTTGGGATTTTTCAGCAGAAATTTGACGAAGAAGTGCTTGTTCAGCAACTGCTTTACGCTGCTCAAAAGTCAACGGCTGCAACTTAGCTTTTAATCCAGCCAAAGCTTGAGCAAGTTGAGCATAAGCCTGTTGTTTTAATTGGCGAGTTCCTAATAAGCGCAGAACAAAAATTGTCCATGTCGCAATCGACATTGCTAGAAGGATGAAATACAGCGTTTTACTTACTGCATCTGCGTGTTGCCAATAAACTGAAAAGTTCATATACGAACTCCTGATCTAATCTGTCTCAAGGACTCAAATTCAAGGATTAAACTCAAATGGTTGCTCTGTACGAATCGGATAAGCAATACCATCTTCCTTATAAGGTTTAAATTTTGCACCTTTTACGGCACGTAAAGCTTTTTCATCTAAAGTAGGTAAACCACTACTACGCGTAATACGTGCAATAGTTACCCGACCCTTTTCATCTGCCTCAATATAAACAGTGATTAAGCGTGTTTGATTTTCTAAATCTTTTGGCGTAAACGATAACTTTGGAGAACGACTCCATTGAATACCAGAACCACCAATAGAAACACGTTTAGGTGATGGATCTGCAGCAGGTTGTGGCTTTTGAACCACTGGTTCAGGCTGAGGTTTTTCAACAACTTTTTCAGTTACAACTGTCGTCGTTACCTTAGTTTCAATCTTTGGCTCAGTCTTTTGAACCACTTGCTTTGGTGTTTCAGTTTTAACTTGCTGCACCTTTTCAACTTTCTTAGGTGGCGGCAATGGCTTCTCAACCACCTTAACTTCTTTCACTTCCTTTTTAGGCTCAGGTTTAGGCTGTTCCTTTGGTTTTGGAGGTGCTTCTTTAGGTGGTTCTTTAATCTTGACGAATTTAACCTTTAACGGCTCTTTCTCGATTGGTTTTAGCTCAATCGGCTTCATGTGGCTAACAGCCCACAAAACTCCTACATGTCCAATCACAACCGCAACAAGGGCAGTGATGATTTTCTTTTTCATCGAGTGTGGTGTGTTGAATGTCGCAGGAGATTGACTCATAAGAATCTAAGTACCTATATAGATGGTGACGTTCCTATAAAGTAAAAAACGATTTCACTCATCGGATAGAACAATGAAAGTGCCGTAATAATAAATGAGAAGTGTTTTCATTTGCAACTATTTTTTGTGATGGTGACTAAATTTATTGCTCAAACCACACTCAGCATAAACAAATGTTATAACATAACAATAATAGCATAAAAAAAGCATGCTGATTTAGCATGCTTTTTCATCGAGTATTTCTTTGTTAGAAAACTACTGTTTTATTGCCATCAACAATAATACGGTCTTCTAAATGCCATTTCACAGCGCGTGCTAACACATTACGCTCAACATCTTCACCAAGCTCACGTAATTGCTCGACGTTATAATCATGGCTTACACGCTCAACGTCCTGCTCAATAATTGGACCTTGATCTAGATCAGCAGTGACATAATGTGCAGTTGCACCAATCAGCTTCACACCTTTTTCATAAGCTTGCTTATAAGGATTTGCACCAACGAAAGCAGGCAAGAATGAATGGTGAATATTAATAATCTTCATTTCCCATTGCGAAACAAAATCTTCACTTAGAATTTGCATATAACGCGCAAGGATCAACAAATCATTACCTTGCATCATGTCATTGATTTGTGCATAAGCTTCGACTTTGTTGTCTTTATTCACAGGTACAACATGGAACGGAATACCAAAATTCTCAACCGCTTCACGTAAATCAGGATGATTAGAAACAACCTGTGTAATCTCACATGGCAATGAACCACGCGCATGACGCCATAACAGCTCTAAAAGTGCATGATCGACTTTAGAAACCAAAATACCGACTTTTTTCAGTTCATTGACGAAAGTCAATTTCCACTGCATTTCATAACGTTCAGCAACATTTGCTGCAAATGTTTGCATCAACGCTTCTTTACGAGACTGCAAATGATCAAGTTCAAATTCAACACGCATGAAGTAACGTCCGCCTTGAGCTTCTGTCGCGTATTGATCAAGTGCGGTAATGTTTGCTCCCTGATGATACAAAAAGCTCGATACAGCTTGCACGATCCCCGGCTTGTCTTCACAAGTAATCAGTAATCGTGCTGTATTGGCAGTAGTCGTGTTCATGTGGTTAATATCACTTATTCAAATCAAATTAAAATCAAGCCGAGCATTCTAGCCCTTTTTTGCCTCAGACTAAATAGCTAAGGGCTACTCCTCGTCATTTTTAAGATTAGATAAGCTTGCAAATAACTCTGATGGACCAAGCGACTTCAATAATTGCTCATAAGTCTGACGGCTTTCCCCCATCAAATATGGCCCCTCCAAGAACACCATTTGACGCAACGCCTGCCAAACCCACTTTTCCTCTAAGCGATTATTATCACTAATATGGCCTGACATATACAAAAAGTTAGTCCAGTTGGTTAAGACGATCCACAAGTTGATGATCAATGCTTCGATTTCAGAATCTGTCATTTTCATCAAACCCGCATCAACGAAAGCACGATAAATCCGTTGACCTTGTTGCATCACTTGCCCAGCAAAACGTGGGTAAATTTTTCTAAAGTCTTCATTATTTTCAACTAGATGATAAACATCACGATGAATGAAGCGATAAGCCCATAATTGATTACTCAATACTTGGAAATAACTAATTTTATCGTTGGCATTCAATGGGCGATCAGTAGGTAATGCCAGCATTTCCAGTGTTTCCGCCTGATACTGCTGCGCCAACTCTTTAATAATTTCTTGCTTGTTACGAAAGTGATAATACAAATTGCCAGGGCTAATACCTAACTCAGCAGCAATATGATTTGTCGTGACTGAGCGTTCACCACGCTCATTAAACAACTGCAAACTGATCTGCAAAATTCTATCTTTTGTTTTGTTTGGCTTAGCTTGTGACATTGAATTAACCATCTATAACATTATCAATAGGTTATAAAACAAACCTATAAAGCGACTTGACACTTTAGAGTATTTACTCTAAAAATTAAAAAATAATAAGCTTTCTTTTGGTCCACTCCTATGAACAGTCAAACAAAAACAACCGCTATGACACCTCATGTTGATGTGAAACGGCTACATGATTTGCTTGAGCAGCAAAAAGCGGCTTACCAACGCCATCCTGTACCGAGCGCAAAAGAACGTATTGAACGCTTAGCTCGACTTAAAAATATCTTGGTAAAGTATCAAGATCAATTTGCTAACGCAATTAGTCAAGATTATGGCAATCGTGCAGTGATGGAAACCAAAATTGGTGAAGTTCTTACTTGTTTAGAGCATATCAAATACTATAGCAAGAACTTAACCGAATGGATGAAACCATCTAAACGCCATATCAGCATGTTACACCAACCAGCAAAAGGCTGGGTAGAATATCAACCACTCGGTGTTATTGGTGTGATTGCACCTTGGAATTATCCATTGTTGCTTTCTGTTGGCCCATTGATTTGTGCATTGGCTGCGGGTAACCATGCCATGATTAAAATCTCAAGTGCATCATCGAACTTTGGTTATGTACTTGAAAATGCACTTTCTGAAGCATTTCCTCAAGAACTGGTTGCAGTTGTAAATGGTGGTGGTGCAATTTCAGATGCATTCAGTCATCTTGCTTTCGATAAAATGATTTTTACAGGCTCTACTTCTGTTGGTAAAACGGTGATGGCCGCTGCTGCTCAAAATCTTGTTCCTGTCATCTTAGAATTAGGTGGTAAATCACCTGCTCTTGTTCATTCTGCAATGAACATTCGCGATGTTGCACAACGTATCGCTGTAGGTAAACTCTGGAATGCAGGTCAAACATGTGTTGCACCTGACTATATGTTCCTACCTAAAGGTCAAACGGCTGAGTTCACTAAGCACTATAATGATTTTGTGAATACCATGTACCCAACGCTACGTGATAATAAAGACTACACTTCTATTGTTAATGACAAGCAGTACAATCGCTTACAAGGTTATTTAGAGGACGCTCAAGCTCAAGGTGCAAATATTGTTGAGCTAAATAACAAAAAAGAGTCATTGACTGACGTTCGTAAGATTGCCCCAACCTTATTAACAGATGTAACAACTGACATGGAAATCATGAAGAATGAAATCTTCGGTCCTATCCTACCAATTTTAGAATACGAACATATCGAAGATGCAATTCAATTCATCAATAGTCGTCCTCGTCCATTAGCATTCTATTATTTTGATATCGACAGCGCGCGTGCAGAATATGTTGCAAGCCGCACTCATTCAGGTCACTTCGGGATTAACCAAACATTGACCCATGTTGCGCAAGATGATCTTCCATTTGGCGGTATCGGTGCATCTGGAATGGGTAAATATCACGGTAAAGAAGGTTTCTTTAGCTTCTCACACGAACGCTCAATGATGTCAAATCCTGTAAGTCCTAAACTTTACAGTTTAAAATTCATCCTTCCGCCGTATAATAAAGCGATGCATAAAGTGCTTTTAAAAACACTATTCCGCTAAGCTGATCAAGGCATGATCTATCACACTAGATCATGCCCTGTTTTTACCAAATTCGCTTGTCTTTTAATCGTATTTTTGGTATAAAACGCCCCTTGAATGATTTCATCCGTTTACTTGAATGGCTAGTTGCACGAATCAGTGCTATATGAACTAGCAATGGAGTTCACCATGTCTAAGGTTTGCCAAGTTACCGGCAAGCGTCCTATCGTTGGTAACAACGTATCGCACGCAAACAACAAAACCAAACGCCGGTTCGAGCCGAACCTGCACCACCACCGTTTTTGGTTAGAAAGCGAAAAGCGTTTTGTACGTCTTCGTTTAACCACTAAAGGTATGCGTATTATTGATAAATTGGGTATCGAGAAAGTTGTTGCTGATCTCCGTGCTCAAGGTCAAAAGATCTAAGGAGTCTGAACAATGCGTGATAAGATTCGCCTCGTTTCTACAGCTGGTACTGGTTACTTCTATACCACTACTAAGAACAAACGTACTATGCCGGAAAAAATGGAAATCAAAAAATTTGATCCAAAAATCCGTCAACACGTAATTTTCAAAGAAGCTAAAATTAAATAATTTTAGTTCTTTAAAAAAACGGCTTCTTTTGAGGTCGTTTTTTTTGCCCGATAGAAAGCTCAAACCCACTATAAAAGATTTACATAATTTTTTTTGATGATTAAAAAAAATATCATCAACAAATCCGATTTTAGTTGTTAAAATTTTAATCTATCCGCTTTGGCATTTTTTATGCTTATTTACTTTGACCTTAACCGCAACGATTAAGGAGCTTCAATGCCACATGATGTTAATTTAATTATATTACTTGCTGTTGGTTTTGGTATGGCCCTCATTTTTGGCTATATCGCAGCACGTCTACGCTTACCTCCTTTAATCGGCTATTTAATTGCGGGCATTATTATTAGCCCAAATACACCGGGAGTCGTCGGTGATATTCAACTTGCCAATCAGCTTGCTGAACTGGGTGTGATGTTTTTGATGTTTGGCGTAGGTATGCATTTCTCCCTGAGCGACCTACTCCAAGTTCGCCGTATTGCTTTACCGGGTGCGATTCTACAAATTGCTGTTGCGACACTACTGGGTATGGTCGTTTCTATGTTCTGGGGATGGAGTTTTGGTTCAGCCTTAATCTTTGGTTTAAGTTTGTCATGTGCTAGTACCGTCGTATTACTTAAAGCGCTCGGTGATCGCGGTTTACTTGACTCTGTGAATGGCAAAATTGCTGTCGGTTGGCTACTGGTTGAAGACCTTGTGATGGTCTTGGCGCTAGTTTTACTCCCTGCCACAGCCGTGTTGCTCGGTGGTCATGCCCTACCCGGCACAGATACCTCACAAAGTATCTGGATGACTATTGGACTGACACTACTTAAAGTAACAGGCTTTATCGCCTTTATGCTCATTATTGGTAAACGACTTGTGCCAATGATCATGCAATTTGTCGCTCGTTTAGGTTCTCGTGAGCTTTTCACACTCACAGTCGTTGCTGCCGCCGTATCGATTGCCTATGGCTCATACGCTGTATTTGATGTTTCTATGGCTCTTGGCGCGTTCTTTGCTGGAATGGTGGTAAAAGAGTCTGACTTTAGCCATCGTGCCGAAGAGGAGACCCTACCGTTACGTGAAATCTTTGCAATCTTATTCTTCGTTTCAGTCGGTATGCTGTTTGATCCAAGAATATTGGTCGAAGAGCCACTCCATATCTTAGCTGTCGTGGCAATCATCATGGTCGGTAAAACATTAGCTGCCATGGCTTTAGTTTTATTCTTCCGTTATCCAATCAATACAGCCTTGACTGTTGGTGCAAGTTTGGCGCAAATCGGAGAGTTCTCATTCATTTTAGCGACACTGGGTTTAGCTCTCGGATTACTCACACCTGAGGCACAAAATCTAATTCTCGCAGGCGCATTATTTTCTATTACGCTTAACTCTTTTATTTTCTCAGCAATCGAACCTGTTCAACGCTGGATTCGCGAACGCTCTCATTTGGCGCGCCTACTGGAACGTAGTGGTGACCCACTTGCCATGCTTCCAGATGAAGTTGATCAAGAATATCTACGCGATCAAGTGGTCATTATTGGTTACGGCGGTGTTGGCCGACGAATCAGCGAGAACCTCATGGAACAAAACATCAAAGTAGTTATTGCTGAGGAAAACCGTGAGATTGTTGAAAAATTACGTACGCAAGGCATTGCTGCGGTCAGCGGTGAAGCGACTGAACCGAATGTTTTGATTCAGGCACATATTCAGCATGCTCGTTTACTAGTGATCTCACCTATGGATATTTTGGATATTCATCGTATTGTCGATATTTCTAAACAGCTAAATCCAGAAATCCAAGTACTGATTTGCGCTGAAAGTAAGGAAGAAGCAGCTGTCATCAGAGAAGAAAATATTGGTGAAGTGTTCTATGCAAAAGAAGAAATGGCGAAGAATATGAGTCATCATATTTTGAATCAGATCGAACTTGCGCACCAGTCGCCAGCACATTAAGCCTTTTCGATATAATAAAAAAGCGTACTGTAGTACGCTTTTTTTATGCAATTAACTTAAGTGAGCTGGCTGCTCATCCAGCACTTCTGCTTGCCATTGATTCATTTGTTTTTCCAACAAACCAAATAAAGCAGCCTGAATCATATGCTGAGCAACTGATGGAGTTTGATCTCCTAAGATTTCTTTAACTTCATCGCTAAACTGAATTTTCACCAATGGCTCTTTTTCAGAGTCAGCATTACGCAAAGCAAGCTCACCACCTTCGAGTTGAACAAGCTCCAAAACGGCTTCTTGATTACCAAACAATTCTTTTAACTGTTGCATTGACATA
This sequence comes from Acinetobacter sp. COS3, assembly GCF_000475335.1. Classification (NCBI taxonomy): domain Bacteria; kingdom Pseudomonadati; phylum Pseudomonadota; class Gammaproteobacteria; order Moraxellales; family Moraxellaceae; genus Acinetobacter; species Acinetobacter sp. COS3. The sequence continues at coordinate 184,707 of NZ_AXCD01000012.1, read as the reverse complement.
TATTCTCTCCATGTTTCAACATGGTGGCAAAGCACGTTTGTACTTTGCGATCTCACGTCTTATTTATATGTGTACTGCTTGCTTAAATTTCAAGTCGTTGAATTGCTCAACTTAGAACTCGACCATTTCATTACGGAAACCATCAATCAGATGGCTCAATTCACGATGCCATTCACGTAGAATTTTGGCATCTGGCAACCACGCTTGTGGACTCTGAGTAACCTTAATAATGAGATTTGAAGACGTTTCACTTTCTGGTTCAGGTGCAGTCGGCTCAGGTGCATATTGACACATACGATAAGCACGTTTCAACTCTGCCACAAAACCATCTTTCGCTAACTGCTGTAAAACAACGATTTCAGGCGAAACCTGTCCTTTATCTGCCATATGCTCTTCAACCGATTTAAATGTCGGTTGTAAGTCATTTAAGCGGTAATAACGGACTAACTCCTGCAAGAACGCTAAGATTGCGCCATGCAAATGAAATACAGCTGCTTCACGGTATGCTTGAGCCTGTTGAATATGCTCAGTCTGCTCCGCTTGTTGACATGCGAGTCGAGCAAAATAGAGTTTTTGATTGGTACGATCGGCATGGTAGCGAGCAACACGAGACATAACAAATCCCTTTTTTCATTTCATTTAAATCTTGGTTGATTGTAAAGCGAATTAGCGATGAAACAAATAGTACTTAGAGCCTCAATTCAAGACGATAAAGTTTTCTTTTCGCTATGGTTTCGATTGGCTGTGAAAATGGTCGTACATTGCTGATCACCCAAGCAAAATATCCCACTGCCCAAGATGAAGCACATGCTGCATTCACTTCATCTTTTGTCCAAAGATGTACGGACTCAATATCCACCAAAGCAACAGCTCGACCGATTTCCTCTTCACCATCTGCGAGCAAGAAACTCTGATTTTCTACAATCACAAGATTTTTAAGCGGCAGATACTCAGGTTGCCATGAGCGAATTTCAAGCGTCTTTAAACCTTGTGCAATTCGCCCACCATTTGGTGCAACTATCGATAAAGCTTGATATTGCTTTAACATAAAAAATTAGGCTTTATCTTCCGCAATTTTTACACGGATACCAGCGCCTTTAACTTTCAAAGTATTTAAACCTTTTACAGCCTTAACCGCCTCACGCGGATTCGACATTTCAACAAAGCCAAAACCTTTAGACTTACCCGTGTCAGCATCTTTTACGACAACGCAAGAATCAACTTTCCCATAGGTCTTAAATAAGTCGAGCACTTCTGCTTCGGTCACGCTACGATCTAAATTACGAACTAAAATTTTCATACTAAAACCTAAAAAGGATTCACGAACTCGTCTGTGAATCAACAACGATTGAATTGAACTAGTTTAATCGAAATCTATCCCAAAACCTAAATTGATTGTCGTCGAACGAGAACGATTGGCTTGTCCATAAGCTCGAGGAATATCTCGATGAATCTGAACATCAACCAAATGCTGAGGCAAATCATTTAAAAAATAACTTTCTATTTTTCGCCCTAACTCATCGTATTGATCCTGTGACCATAAATTCAGATTCTGCTTGGTCAAAATTAATTCATTTTCAGCGCGAGTTAATGCAACATACAGGACGCGTCGCTCCTCCTCTACGTCATCAAAATCACCTTGCGCTCTGGCATGTGGGTACTGATTTGGAGAGACATGAGGAACATAGCAAACTTTCTGCTCCGCACCTTTGGCTGAATGAATGGTAATCAGTGTGACAAGGTCTTGATCAGGTGTTTTATCAATTTCCGAAATAGAAATTGGATCAAGTACATACTCTTCTAAAAATTCACCTAAAGCACTATGTTTACGCGCCAATTGTTTGACCAAATCGAAGTCTTTAACACGACGAGACCAATCTTTGGTTTTATAATTATTTTCCAATTGCTCAGCCAATGCATCTAAGGCCAAGCCAATACAAGCTTCGACATGCTGTTGTAACACATCCAGTTGCATCAAGATCAAAATGGCTTGTTGTGGTACTTTGCCATGTCGTTCTAAACGCTGACAACGCGCCTCTATATCAGGTAGCTGAATCAATTCTTGTGCTAACTTACTTGCACCGACATCCCCCACCCCATCCCAAAGCGTGAGAAAACGCATCCAAGCCAAATCATCCTGTGGATTAACACTAACGCGTAATAAACTCAAAACATCTTTAACATGCGCCGACTCAAGTAGTTTCACACCACCAATGAAGCGATAGGGAATATTTGCTGCAATCAGCGCACCTTCCAAATATCGCCCACTAAAGCCTGAACGCAATAACACCATGTGTTCAGCCCAAGCTGCCCCTTGTAGGTGACGACGATTTAAATCTTGAATAATCCAATTTGCCTCTTCAAACTCATTACTCAAGATATGCAGTTGAGGTTTTAAGCCTTTGCCTCGATAGGCTTGTAAATGTTTGTCGTAACCAATTTGGCTTTGATCAAGCAACCAATTGGATAAGTCTAAAATACCTTGAGTTGAGCGATAGTTCATTTCCAATGTAAGCACTTCGGCATCAGGAACACGCTCTTTGAAATGATGAATATTTTCAAAGTCAGCACCACGAAACCCATAGATTGACTGTGCATCATCACCTACACAAAACAATTTAACCTTCCCGACTAAAGGCTGTAACAACGCCCATTGCAATGGATTGGTATCCTGCATTTCATCGACTAAAAGTGCTGAACAAAAACCAGTGACCCATTTCACTAACTCAGGTGAATTTTGTAGATGTACGGCAACGATCGCTAAGATATCATCATAATCTAGAAAATTACGCTCTTGCTTGCGCTGCTCATAAGCTTTCATCAGTTCAGTAATTTGCGCTTTATACTCTACAGCCTGTGGCAGTTGTTCAACTAAAGCATCCGAGAGTTTGGTTTTAGTGTTACGAGCATACGAATACAAATCACATAGCTCTGCTGCTTTAGGCAGCACATTACCTTTATCTTTGCCGCGTAATAATCGGAACATCAGCAATTGATCATCACGATCAATGATACTAAATTGTGTAAGGCCAAAAGCGCGTGGATTACGGCGTAGCAGATACATACAAAAAGTATGAAAAGTGGAAGCACGTAAGCCCTTAGCCTGCTCACCCATATGTTGCTCAACACGTGTAATGATTTCACTCGCTGCCCGACGGGTAAAGGTCAGAATTTGAATCTGTTGCGCAGGTAGTCCCTGATCAATTAAATACGCTGCTCTTGCCACAATCGTTTTGGTTTTACCACAACCTGCTCCTGCTAAGACTAAGCAGTTTTGCACAGTGGTTGTTGCAGCCTGTTTCTGTTGTGGATTCAGTTCATCAATTAGCTTGGCAAGCGTCATAAAATCGATCAGTTATAAACGAAACGTTATTTTAACAGACTCAGACACTCGATATGTTTCGGAGTACCTAAAAACAAAAAGAGCATGTAAACACATGCTCTGAGGCGATCTGAATATTTAAATAGTAGTAGAACTATGAGGAAGCTGCTTAATGGCACTAGCAAAGGTCAAATAATTAATCCCTTGGAATAAAATATCAATCGCAAGAAACATACCCAATACCCAGAAAGGTGAATCAGGTGATGACAGAATTAAAATACCTGTTAGTAACGTCAAGATACCTGAAAATAACACCCAACCCCATCCAGAAATCGGTCTGAGAATAAAAGCATTAACAGTACGAATGATACCCGCGATAATCAAAGCAACGGCCAAAAAGCTGGTAAGTACGACCGCGGTAATCACAGGCGTAGTAAACGCAAAATAACCCGCCACGATGTATAAAACACCAAACAAGGCCCATAACCAACGTGTACCGCCTTTAAACACCATAAATGCAGCGACAAAATGTAAAATACCACCCAACATCATCAGTACACCGAATAAAAGTACCGCAGATAATGTTGCAAATGGCAGCGCCGCTAAAAGAACCAAACCAAAAACGACCAATAAGACACCTAATAACAGATACCACTTACGATCATCATGTAGCTGATTACGAATGAGGTCATTACCCACAGTTTTCATCATTATTTACTCTTTTATCATCAATGTTATATTTATATATTGAGCGCCTTTTACAGCGAATTCTGTATAAGGCATGTTGAGAATTAATGACGGAATGTCAGAAAAATCTGTGTTTTATTTCAGTTTTTTTATTTTGTAGCAATCATTTTAAATAATATGGATAAGTTCGGATTTATCCACAGTTCATTTAATCCAGCCTAGTTCTTGTGCAGTTATTACGCTGATCACGGTCTGCTCTAAGTTCTGCGGCATTTTGCTTTTTTGCGCTGATAATGGGATACGTCCACCCATGATTTCAGCTTCAGTCTGCGGATACAAAGGCTGTTTATCCGCTTGAGCATAGCCAATTGGAAAAATAGGTTCACCCGTATTTAAATTATATTTATCCGTTGCGCCAAAACCATGGAGCAGCTCATGTACCAAAACGACATTGTTCTGCTCGACTTGTTTTTGTGATGCGAATAAATTGACTGATCCAATTCGTCCTCTTTCTAATGCCGTAGAGTGTTTTAATTCTCTTGTTTGCTTCGGATCATAATAATTGAGATATAAGGTTAAACTCGGCGATCCATCAATAGATTGATGTTGCTTCCAAGCATAATAGCGAAACTTGAGACTCCATAAGATATTTTTCAAAATGCTTGGTTGTTCGGACATTCGTGGGGGCACTGTGTGTAGCTCTCGCCCAATTTGAATCATGAAATAACTACTTTGCCCACGATACTGTCGACTATTTTCTTCTAAATATTGTTTTACATCAGCAAAGTCAGCTGACTGTAATTGTTGAATATATTGTTGTGTTGAAGCCAAACCATCTGCATTGATCGGGTGTAAAAGAATATTAATGGGTTGATTCCAGTTTTGATTTTGATCGCGATATGCATTTACTGCAACGATCAAAAGCACGACCAATAGACATGCTACTCGGATATTTTTCCACATTTTTAAATTCCCCACCCAACACTTGATTTTTTAATTTTGTTCTATAAAAAATGCTAGCAAGTTGCTAGCATTTTTTGAATATTTCTACTTTAGCCTTCTACCCATTTTCCATCTTGGAAAACTAAGCTCCACTTAGTTTGCTTACCTTCTGCTGTCTCAGAGCCAACATATTGCGCTTGGTTCTTACGACTAAATTTCACTACAGTTGCATTTCCTTCTGGGTCAACATCAGGTGCTTGCAATAAGAATTGATATTTAGGATCAAGCTGATCTGCAACACTGCGCAGCTCCGCAACTTTTGGTGCGCGTGTCTCACGAATTTTCGGGAATTTACTTGCCGCCAAGAATAGACCCGCTGCGCCATCACGTAATACGAAGAAATCATCATGCTTGGTTGAGCGTAGGTGTTCCATTTTGATTGGGTCAACACGCGGCGGCGCAGGCTGACCATTTTTCAATACCTTACGCGTGTTATCACAGCTAGAACAAGCGAAATATGGACCAAAACGACCTGTTTTCAACTGCATCTCACCATCACATTTATCACATGGAATGGTTGGGCCATCATAACCCTTGATTTTGAATTCGCCTTCTTCAAGCTCGTAGCCATCACAATCAGGGTTATTACCACAGACATGAAGTTTACGACCACCATCAACCACATAGCTATCCATTGCCGTCCCACACTTAGGACAACGATGTTTAGACATTAAATCTGCAGTTTCTGCACCATCATCATCTGATAATGCCGCTAAAGATTCTACAGGGGTTAAATTGAGCGTACCTTTACAACGTTCTTTTGGTGGCAAGTTATAACCAGAACATCCTAAAAATACCCCTGTCGTTCCTGTACGGACTTGCATTGGACGCGAACATTCAGGACATGGCACATCTGCAACTTCAACAGGCTGATTACGGCGCATACCGTTTTCACCCTGTGCATTGGTCAAACGCTTTTTAAAATCACCGTAGAATGTATCGAGTAACTCTTTCCAATTACGTTCACCTGTCGCAACGCGGTCTAACTGTCCTTCTAAATCTGCTGTAAAAGCATAATTCATCAGGTTGTTAAAACTTTCATCCAAACGATCAGTAACGATCTCACCCATCTTTTCTGCAAACAGACGACGGTTTTCAAGCTTCACATAACCACGTTCTTGAATCGTCGAGATAATCGCAGCGTATGTCGATGGACGACCAATGCCTTTTTTCTCTAACTCTTTCACCAAAGATGCTTCAGTAAAGCGTGCAGGTGGTTTAGTAAAATGTTGACTCGGATCAAGCTTCTCTAGCTTAAGCACTTCACCTACTTTTACCGCAGGCAATAAAATATCATCATCAGATTTATTGGCACCACGAACGCGGGTGAAGCCATCAAACACCAAAGTACGACCTTTGGCTTTCAATTCAACATTTGCCGCTTCAACCGTTAAAGTTGATGATAAATATTCAGCTGGTGTCATTTGACACGCAACGAATTGACGCCAAATTAAATCATATAAACGCTGAGCATCACGTTCTACGCCTGCAAGCTTGTCACCCGTCAAAACTACATCTGATGGACGTATTGCTTCGTGGGCTTCTTGTGCGCCTGCTTTATTGCCATAACGATTTGGTTTCGCTGGTAGGTATTTGTCACCAAAGCTTTGTTGAATATGGTTACGTACCATATTCACAGCGTCATCACTCAAAAAGGTTGAGTCGGTACGCATATAAGTAATAAAACCACCTTCATACAAGCGTTGCGCAAGCATCATGGTTTTCTTTACAGAGAAACCTAAGCGTGTGCTGGCTGCTTGTTGTAAGGTTGAAGTGATATAAGGTGCGCTTGGGTTTACCTTAGTCGGCTTATCTTCGCGTAACGCAACTTTATATTCTGCATCTTTTAATACATTGAGTAATGCATCAGTTTCAGCTTTATTTTTAAGCTTAAGCGTTTTACCTGCTTGTCGAACGGCTTCTAAACGAATGTCATCTTTCTTAGACAAGGTATCTGCAAAGACTTGCCAATATTCTTCTGGGATAAATGCACGAATTTCACGTTCACGCTCAACAACCAGTTTCACCGCAACAGATTGAACACGCCCTGCTGAAAGTCCACGCGCAATTTTTTCCCACAATAGTGGTGACACCATGAAACCAACAACACGGTCAAGGAATCGACGTGCTTGTTGTGCATTTACACGGTTTAAATCAAGACGTGTTGGCTGTTTAAACGCTTCTTGAATCGCATTTTTGGTAATTTCGTTAAATACAACACGATGGTAACGACTGTCATCACCGCCAATCACTTCACGCAAATGCCAAGCGATTGCTTCCCCTTCTCTATCCAAATCCGTTGCAAGATAGATGGCATCGGCATCTTTAGCGAGCTTTTTTAATTCAGCAACAACATTTTCTTTACCTGGAAGCACTTCATAATGTGCAATCCAATCATGTTCAGGATCAACACCCATACGGTTGATCAATGCACTTTGAGCTTTCTCAGCTTTTTGTTCTTCTGTGAGCTTGGTTCGTGTAGCTGGCTTCTTTTCTGTTGATTTTGCACCGCCACCTGTAGGTAAATCACGTACGTGACCGACCGATGACTTCACAACAAATTGTGAGCCTAAATATTTATTAATGGTTTTCGCTTTTGCAGGCGACTCCACAATCACTAAGGCACGTTTATTTGCAGCAGATGTTGAAGCTGCTGTGCTTTTTGAAGCAGAGCGTGGGGTATTCGCCATAATTAAAAAAAATTCCTATGATCAATCAAAGAATTAGCGCTTCGCTAATTCATGTAAATAAGCTTTCATATCGTCAAGCTGTGTCGCTCTCAGGTCTGTTTCTTCATCCCAATAAAGCCCCACACAGTTAGCCTGCATATCAATAGCATAAACTCCTGTTAATGCAATGGGTAAATCATTAAATTTCTGATCACCTTGCACCACTTCTAGCTTGCCATCAACTACTCTTGCTCGCATCAGCGCTAAGCGTGCATCTGGAATAAGCACACTATAATAAGCCACCATGCTGGCACGTTTTTCTGAAGCCATTGGAACTTTTGTCCATTCTGGAGCAACAATTAAACGCGGATGTAGTCCCATTTTTCGTGCTTGATCACGCATTAATCCTAGTGCCTTTTCTCTCGGACTTACACGCAAGCCAAAAATTGAACCCAGTACAAAAAGTACTATCGCAACCGTTATCCAAATTCCAATATTACTCATAATGTCGCCCAAAACATCCTTTTATTAGCGTTACATAAGTTGAATAAAAAAGGCAAGTTACAACCTAAAAATATTACTCAATTCATTTATAAACTAGAAATCGATCTATTTATATAAAATGATGCGGCATCATCTATAACTGCTTCGATTTATTTTATTCAATTGAAGCGATTTTACCGAACTGATCAATGTGGGTATCTCCCCAACTTTTTAGAGCCAATAAAATATGCTCTAAACTGCATCCAAAATCAGTTAAACAATATTCAACTTTAGGTGGAACCTGAGGATATACCTCACGATGAATAATACCATCTTGTTCTAATTCACGAAGCTGATTAGTCAACATTCTCTGTGTAATAGAAGGAATACGTTTTCGAATTTCGTTAAACCGTAATGTACCTTCATTTAATAAATGCCAAAGGATGACGCACTTCCACTTTCCGTCAATTAAGCTAATGGCAGCTTCAACAGAACAACCAGGTGAGCAATCAAAACTTGAATGTCGCACTTTTGCCATTTAACAGTATCCTTTTTGACACTATGAGCGTTATTTGTATGTAGTCACACATTTCAAGCTTACGCTAAGCTTAAATTCCGAACAAGAGGAATCACCATCATGAAAGCTGTGGCATATCAAAAAGCAAGTCCTATCTCATCTACAAGTGCGCTCATTGATATTGAAATTGATGCACCAATCGCACAAGGTCATGACTTACTCATTCGCGTTCAAGCAGTTTCTGTAAATCCAGTTGATACCAAAATTCGTCACAATGTAAATCCTGAACACAATCAATGGAAAGTTTTAGGGTGGGATGCTGTCGGTGTCGTCGAAGCTATCGGCGAGGAGGTAACATTATTTAAAGTTGGCGATATTGTTTGGTATGCAGGCGCACTGAATCGTCAAGGCAGCAACGGCGAATTGCATTTAGTAGATGAGCGCATAGTGGGGCATAAACCAAAGTCGATCGATACTATTGAAGCCGCGGCCTTACCTTTAACGGCAATCACCGCATGGGAAATGTTGTTTGATCGTTTAAAAGTACCGACTTCATCACCTTTAAATACCACTATCTTGGTGATTGGAGGTGCTGGTGGTGTAGGCTCAATGACTATCCAATTACTCAGGCAATTAACTAATTTAACAATTATAAGTACTGCCTCTCGTTCTGAAACAGCCGATTGGGTCAAACAGCTCGGTGCAGATTTTGTTTTAGACCACCGTCAACCCTTAGCAGAGCAAATAACCAAGCTCGGTCTAAATGCACCAACGTATGTATTTTCGACCACTCAAACCGATCAACATTTACCTGATATTGCACAACTGATCGCCCCTCAAGGGCATTTCGGCTTGATTGATGACCCTGAGCAATTAGACATTAAGCCCTTTAAATCAAAGTCAGTGTCGATTCATTGGGAATTTATGTTCACACGCTCAATGTATCAAACTGAAGATATGATCAAACAAAGTGAGCTGCTTAATCAAATTTCAACACTTGTAGATGCTGGTAAAATTAAAACCACAGTAACCCAAGTTTTATCTCCAATTAATGCAGAGAACCTCAAACAAGCACATCTACAAATCGAAAGTGGCTCAACGAAAGGTAAAATCGTACTGCATGGTTTTTAATATTAAACTGTCAAATAAAAGACAAAATATGGCAAGTTTCACGCTTGCCATATATTAATAATGCGGTGGTTTATTACTCATCGGATCAAAAGGTGCAATTCCTTCAGATAAATCGGATGCTTCAACACGTTGATACAAAATTTGCATTTGTTTTTTTAAATCAGCTATTTCTTTGGTCTGAATTGCCAATTGTTGATTTAACTGTTCAACTAAATCATCTAAAAATGCAATTCGGACTTGCAAATCTTCAATGGGTGCGGAAAATGACGCGTGATCATCAAAATTATGTTGTTTAGTCATTTCAGACCTCATCTGAACTTTTAGGAAACATTATGGCCTATATTACTTTAAGGGATGTCCATCTCGCATTTGGCGGACCTGCCCTACTCGACGGCGCGCACTTTAATCTAGAACGTGGCGAGCGAGTCTGTTTGATTGGCCGTAATGGTGAAGGTAAGTCTACTTTATTAAAACTGATTGAGGGAAGTTTATTGCCCGATACGGGTGAAGTTTCGATTCAAAATGGCTTAACTGTTTCAATGTTAGCCCAAGATGTGCCAATGGATTCAGGCAAAGTAGCTGATATTGTTGCTGACGGCGCAGGCGAAGCTGCAACAGTACTCAAAGAATACCATGAAGCAAGTGATGCCTGCGTACTCGGCGATATGGAAGCCTGCGATCGTATGGGTATGTTGCAACATAAACTCGATCAGCTTGATGGTTGGGCGCTTGAAAACAAAGTGAATACCATCTTAGGTAAAATGGGACTTGACCCAAATGCCGATTTGGCAGACCTTTCAGGTGGTCGTAAGCGCCGTGTGCTACTTGCACGTGCCTTGCTGACTCAGCCAGATGTCTTACTACTCGATGAACCAACCAACCATTTAGACGTTGAAAGTATCGAATGGTTAGAGAAATTCTTGCTCGATCAAAACAATCTCACATTACTATTCATTTCGCATGACCGTTCATTTGTTGACAGCATCGCAACACGTATTGTGGAGCTTGATCGAGGTATTTTGCGTGGTTACGAAGGTAACTATTCACGCTATCTCGAACTTAAAGCACAACAAATGGAAGCAGAAGAAAAACAAAATGCTTTATTTGATAAAAAGCTAGCAGAAGAAGAAGCATGGATTCGTCAAGGCATTAAAGCGCGCCGTACTCGTAATGAGGGACGTGTTCGCGCATTAAAAGACCTACGTGAACAATCTAAAGCTCGTCGTTCGCAGCAAGGCAAAGTAACGATGGCGGCACAAGAAGCCAATCGTTCAGGAAAACTCGTTTTTGAAATAGAACACTTAAGTGTCAGCTATGATCATAAACCATTGATTAAAGACTTCTCTGCAATTGTACTTCGTGGCGATCGTATTGGCTTAGTTGGTGATAACGGTGTCGGTAAAACCACCTTGATCAAAGCGATCTTAGGTGAAATCGAGCACGGTGGATCAGTAAAAACAGGCACACAACTTGAAGTCGCCTATTTCGATCAATTACGTAATGCACTCGACCTTGAAAAAAGTGTCATGGCAAACGTTTCGGAAGGTTCTGATTACGTTGATGTGAATGGAAACCGCCGTCATATTTATAGTTATTTGCAAGACTTTTTATTCTCTCCTGAACGTGCACGTACGCCTGTTAAAGCACTTTCAGGTGGTGAACGAAATCGTATTTTATTGGCGAAACTGTTACTTAAACCATCAAACTTAATCGTGATGGATGAGCCAACCAATGATCTCGACATGGTGACTTTAGAGCTGCTTGAAGAATTACTTTCAGAATACAAAGGTACGCTATTACTGATCTCGCATGACCGTGCATTTATGGATAATGTCGTGACTTCAACATGGGTATTCGATGGTAAAGGCAACATTGACGAGTACATCGGTGGTTACCAAGATTACTTGGAGCAACGCCCAGATCAGAAAGTCGTAGATCAAAAAAGTGATGTAAAAAAAGCTCAAGCCAAAGCAGAAGCTGCGGCGGCAACAGCTGCGCCTAAAAAAGTAAAACTCAGTTATAAGGATCAGCGTGAGTTAGAACAACTTCCAGCTGAGATTGAAAAACTAGAAACTGAACAAACTGAACTATCAGAAAAATTAGCAGATGGTTCATGGTTTGTTTCGGATGCGAATGCCGCAACTTCAGCAAGTCAACGTTTAGCAGAAATCGAAGAATTATTGCTAGAAAAATTAGAGCGTTGGGATGAGTTAGAAAACGCATCTAAAGGATAATTAAATCATCAGGCACCTATCATTGAGATAGGTGCTCGATTTAAATTACTGCAATGTCATCTAATTTCAGTGCATTTTTGATTACTTGATACATATTAAAATTCTCATCATCAAAACAAACAAATATAACCTCTTCTACACTTCGTCCATTTCTAAGCTCATCAGCAATGCTTGTAAATGCAATCTGTGCGGCAAGCTGTTTAGGAAAACGATATATACCTGTTGAAATATTTGGAAAAGCGATAGATTTAAGTTCCAAGCTTTCAGCCAATCTAAAACTATTCAAATAAGCATTTTCCAATAATAAAGCCTCATCGTGCTGTCCATCGACCCAAGTCGGTCCAACGGTATGAATGACATATTTCGCAGGCAAATTTCCCGCTGTCGTCATCACCGCTTCACCAACAGCACAACCTCCCTGCTTTGCTCTTATTTTTTGACAATCTGCCAAAATCGCTGCGCCACCTTTACGATGAATGGCACCATCCACACCGCCACCGCCTAAGAGAGAAGTATTGGCTGCATTCACAATCGCCTCCACAGCAATTTGAGTAATGTCATCTTTTATGATTTTTATCGTTTTCAAGATTTGCTCCCGTTTTGTAGTCATTGATATATCGACAAAAAGCATGCGCTTTATCTTTTTAGATTTAAAAAGTGTAAGTACAACTTGATCTCAGATTCAATTTGCAAAAGATAAATCCTCACAGAGAGTTAGATTATTCAAAGCCAAGCGAACTTTGATTATCGCGTTGCAGAATAAAAAAATAGGGCTGAGCTTGCTGTTTTAGATCCATCCAGCCTAATACGGTATTCTCATCTATTTTTCGAAACACATCGTGAATGGGCTTTTCATCATAAATCATTGTTGCCGATATTGTCCCTCGAAACTCAGTCATTCTTAAACGTGCTTTACTGTCTTTAGTTTTTAATAGTTTCAAAGCACCAGCTAGATACTTACTGTTATTTTTCAGAAGGCTAAAATCAATATTTAGAGGCAACCATTTCGGATCAAGGAAAAATAATGCTGTTTTCTTCGTATTGAGTATCACTAGCGGATATACCGTTTCCTGATCAATAAATAGCTTCCCATACCAGCTTGCCAGCTCCAATAGTCCATTCATCGGATGACCTGTTACTACCTCAAATCCTTTCCAGCGACCATACATAAATGAACAGTCAACCCCATCTAATTGATCATAAAACTCAATCATTTTCTGAACATCGACTTTCTTTCCTTGTGATATTTCCTGAATATTCATCATCCTTTCCCTTTTTTGTTTTATTGATCCTCAACTCAATCTGGATTGAGTCTGATGTGATCTGCATTGTATTACAGCTAAAATAAAGGCAAAGAACTTATCATTCAATTTCCGCCGAGTAGCAACCGAACAAAAACTTGTTGGCATATTCTCAGGCTCACTTCATGCTACACTGCTGCAAAATTTAACATCATCCACGCATCTAAGTTTATGAGTCAAAAACAGCCTTATATTCCTGGCGAATTTCAATGGGAGTTTTTACTTCCTAAATATTGGAAAATTTGGATCGCCATTACTTTTCTTATGTTATTGGCAATTTTGCCATGGGCAATTCAATGGCGATTGGCACATGGTTTGGCAACATTATGCTGGCATTTACTTAAATCGCGCCGCAAAACGACACTACGAAATTTAGAGCTTTGCTTTCCTGAATGGTCAACTGCTGAAGTTGAAGCACAAGCAAAGCAAGTCTTTGTCGATATGATGTTAGGTGTATTTGAAACCTTAAATGCTTGGTATTGTCCAAAATGGTTTAAAGGACGACATAGCATTGAAGGCTTAGAACACATTACAGAAGCCAAAGCACAAGGCAAAGGAATATTACTGTTAGGGACACACAGTACGCTGCTCGATGCAGGGGGTTATATATGCGCACAATATTTTGACCCTGATGTGGTTTATCGTCCGCAAAATAATCCGATGTTGGATATGCTGATTTATCGTTGTCGTGCCACGATATACCAACAACAAATTGATCACGATGACATGCGCGGCTTAGTCCGTCGTTTAAAAGATGGTGGCGCGATTTGGTATAGTCCTGACCAAGACTTTGGCTTGAAACAAGGGGTTATGGCACCATTTTTTGGTGTCCCTGCGGCAACTGTTACCGCACATCGCCGTTTATTAAAAATCTCAAAAGCCGTTGCGATCCCACTGTATTTTTATCGTTATGGTGATATTCGCAATCCAAAATACAAAGTACTGATTGAGCCTATGGTTGAGAACATGCCAAGCGAAGATGAGGTTGAAGATGCCATTCGCGTCAATAAAATCATTGAAGCGCAGTTACGTATCGCACCAACACAATGGATGTGGTTTCACCGTCGTTTTAAAACGCAACCTGAGGGCTATGAAAAGATCTATTAAAAAATTAAAACCCGAGTTTCGCATCCTACGAAACTCGGGCAAATGAGGTTGTGCTTTCACATTTTTTATTATCTTGCGTCCATCGCATGCATCATATCCATAATGCTTTTCCATCTCAGCGCTAGCTATCCATAGATCGGAATTCCATTCCTGCTTCCCTGTGCTGATGTATTTAGAATAAACCTTTTGGTCTTACTGGGCTATTCGCTGTAGGACTAAATCCATGTACGATATTGCTTACATCAAGGCTGTTTAATCAGCTAGCTTATTTATAAGGCTGTGCTAGCTCATCAACAACCATTTTTTCTTGCTTTTCGGCCTTTTCAATACCCTCTTGAATAGCATCTTCGGCTTCTTCAGCATCAGATGGTGTTTCGTCTAGTGATTGCTGTTGTTGTTCAAACACCTTACCTGTTTGCAGTACCACATAAATCGGAAAGTGATCCGAACCTATATGAGACAAGCGTTTCATTTCAACCAAACCAAAATCAGTACTATGAAAAATATGATCTAAAGACCATCTTAGTAAAGGATAATCCGCATGAAAGGTATTCATAAAATATCGACCAACACGTGGATCAAGTAAGCCGCTGATGCGTTGAAATAATCGCGTTGTCCTAGACCAAGCCACGTCATTCAAATCCCCCATCACGATACAACTTTCATCTAAATCTTTAATTTGATCCCCAACGATTAATAATTCAGCATCTCGCAAAGTTGAATCTTTCGCTTCAGTGGGGCTTGGTGGCTTAGGATGTAAACAATAAAGTTGAACTTGTACCCCTGAACGCAACTCTAAACAGGCATGTATTGACGGAATTTCATCGCTTAAAATAAATTTAATTTCTGATTCCAACAAAGGAAGCCGACTATATAAATGCATTCCATATAAATTATTTAATGGGACTGCAACTTTATAGCGATACTCTTGTTCTATAGGCTGCAATGCTTTCTGCCACAACTCATCTGATTCAAGCGTTAATACAATATCTGGTTGTAACTGGTAAATATGCTGGAGCAGCAATTCATACTTATCATTTGGTGTAAGCACATTCGCAACCAGCAACGAAATCTGCTGTGATTCATTTAACTGCTGTTTAGTAACGTGTTTAACTTGTTTTTTCCAAATCGGCGTATAAGGCAAAACCATTTTTAATTGGTAAGCAACAGCCGCAATTAACCCAACTAATAATAGCTCTCTGAATAATGTCCACTCGGACTTAATCAACAACAAGCCAAGTAATGTGACTAAACCCACTGCTAATATTTGTAATCTTGGAAAATCAGCTCCTCGAAACCACCATTCATCTCGAGGAATCAGTGACCATAAACTCAGCCAAATAACTACTACTGCACAAATCTCAATCCATATCATGTTAATTTTACTCTTGAGGATAGAGGGAATTTATTAATAAAGTTATGGCTTTATCAATTTTGTATCTAATACAAACAAGTTATTCCACTCAATTAAATTATCGTTTTATTTACGTAAAGCTTGCAGTTGTGGTCGCTTTTGATACACTCAAACCCCTTTAAAGTTTTTTACATACCGAGGCACAATGACATGAAAGTAGGTCTGGTCGGTTGGCGTGGGATGGTTGGTTCTGTCCTGATGCAACGTATGGTTGAAGAGAATGATTTTGCTCATATTGAGCCATTCTATTTTTCTACCAGTAATGCAGGTGGCGAAGCACCTTCATTTGGTGGTAAGACTGCCCCAGCACTTATGGATGCAACAGATATTAAAAGTCTGAAGCAAATGGATGTCATTTTAACCTGTCAAGGTGGCGACTACACATCTGAAGTTTTTCCAAAACTTAAAGCAGAAGGTTGGGATGGTTACTGGATTGATGCTGCATCTACATTACGTATGGATGATGAAGCAATTATCGTTCTTGACCCTGTCAACCTAAATGTCATCAAAGATGGTTTAGTGAATGGCACTAAAACTTTTGTTGGTGGTAACTGCACAGTCTCATTGATGCTGATGGGCTTAGGTTCTCTATTCCAAAACAATTTAGTGGAATGGGCAACTTCGATGACATATCAAGCAGCTTCAGGTGCAGGCGCGCAAAACATGCGTGAACTCATCACAGGTATGGGCTACTTGTATAACAATACTAAAGAATTACTAGATGATCCAAAGTCTGCAATTCTTGATATTGACCGTCAAATCGCAGATTTGCAACGCGGTGAAGGCTTCCCTAAAGCGAACTTTGGTGTACCACTCGCTGGCTCGTTGATTCCTTATATCGACAAGCAACTCGAAAGCGGTCAGTCTAAGGAAGAATGGAAAGGTCAAGTTGAAACCAATAAAATTTTGGGCAATCAACAGATCGTTCCTATTGATGGTCACTGTGTACGAATCGGTGCGATGCGCTGTCACTCTCAAGCAATTACATTAAAATTGAAAAAAGATGTAGCACTTGATGAAATCGAAGACATGATTCGTAGCTCTAGCCAGTGGGCTAAAGTTGTTCCAAATACACGTGAAGCGTCGATGACTGATCTTACTCCTGTTGCCGTTACTGGTACTTTAACTGTACCTGTAGGCCGTCTACGCAAGTTAAATATGGGTAAAGAATATTTAGGTGCATTCACAGTGGGTGACCAACTGCTTTGGGGTGCTGCAGAACCTTTACGCCGTATGCTACGTATTTTGGTTGAATACAAGAACGCGTAAGCAAAAATTGATAGAAATCAAAAGCCGATCACATTTGATCGGCTTTTTTTATGTAATCAAACATGAAGAATTTACAATTCATTTACATCACGGTAATGTATACTTTTGAACTGACTATAACATCACTTTTTCATGGATCGAGATGACTGTTTATAACAAATTAAAAATTGCCATTTTAACCATCTTATCTTCGCAACATCTTTATGCAATTACGCTCGATCCTTTACAAATCCAGTCTGCACCTGGCGAATTACTTTATGCCGAAATGAGTTTTCATCAGGCAGATCCAAATGCAAAATTAGAAGTCAGCCTAGCAACACCAGAAGACCTCGTTATGATTGGTGCAACTCACCAGCCACCATCAGCACTGAATTTCTTTACCCGTCGAAATAACCGAGGCGAAGGTGTCATTGTCATTACCTCTTCTCGTCCTATGACAGATGCTGAACTCAATATTATTATTAAAATACAAGAAGATGGTGCATCACATTTAAAGCACATTAGACAACCAATTCGATCAAACATACAAAAAGTTCAAGCAGCGGCAGTAAGTAATGAAAAAGCGTTAACGCCTAAGTTTATTGTGAGTGAAAAAGATATTGCTCTCGATTTACCTGAAAGTACTCGTTTTAACACCGCATCAGTAGCGACTAAAGAGCCAACTCTAAAACAAGAGAAACTTTTAAATGCTCCGTATGAACTTCCTCCTACTCTAGGTACAGATAATTCAGAAACTATTTCAGCAACAGCTGTTTCAGTTGTAACAGCGCCAACAAATGAACAAGCATCCACAGAAAATACTCAAATACCAGTAACAAATTCTTCTGAAATTGCATCTCAAACATCAGGTGACTCACAAAAAGATGAGCACAATAATGCTTTCGAAGATTCGGTCAAAACTGAAGGTGAAACAAGAAAAGTCCAAAACACTCAAACAAAGCAAAAAGAGACAACAACTCAACAGACCGTAAAAGACAACACCCAGTCTAAAAGCAAGACCTCAAATAAGTCATCATCTACTTCTAATCAAACAAAACAGAAGCACACAGTTCAACAAAATGAATCTTTATGGGGTATTGCATATAAAATATCGAACCAAACCAATCAATCAGTTACTCAAGTCATGAAGCAGATTAAAGCGCAAAATGAACACGCATTTATTGGTGGTAATGCAAATAGACTTAGACAAGGTGCACAATTAAATTTTAACCTCAACTCTATTCCTAGTCGCACAAATCAAACAGCAACTCAAATACCTAGCACGACCACAGGCAAAACAAAATATCGCCTACAACAAGCGGAAATGTCACTGGTAGCTGAAAGCAATCAAGATTCAAGCACAGGAAGTGCGAAAAAAGACACATTACAACAAAAAACCAGTACTGACTTATCATTAAAAATTATGACAGCTCGGGAAAAAACCGTTACATTACAACGAAACGTAACGCAGTTAGAGTTGGCACTACGTCAGAAGGAACAGCGAATTCAACTCCTAAATGCTCGACTTGCCGAGCTACAAGAAAGATTGAAAGCGCAGTAGGAAACTAAAAAGCCAACACACTGAGTTACGAGAAGATTCTCATAAATTTGCAAAAGCGGCTCTATCTTTAAGGGGTATAGATCATGTCAACTATAATAATTGTACTACTCGTCATTGTATTGGTAGTCGCAATCGTTTTAAAGAAACGTGGAGATCATCAAAATTCCGCCACTCCTAAAAAAGGCGCAGCAAATAAAGCGACTAAGAAAAATACAACAAAGCAAAATGCCCCCTCAGCATTAAGTCCCCAAGAACCTATTAAACAAGTCAAACCGACAACTGCCGTACCAGACACGTTTAAAGACAAAATTGAACAACTCATTCAAACGAATAACTATCAAGCCGCCGAAGCACAAATTAACCATGCATTGAATACAGACGACTCGCAACATGAGCTGTATCTATTTTTATTAGATATTCATATTGCGCAGAAAGATGATTTTGCGATTAATCAGCTCATCAAGTATGTACATGAGCTTGGTATCAATGACATTACAAAGACAGCTGAAGCTAAAAAAAGTGAATACGAAAAAAATAAACAACCAGACTCAATTGATTTTCATTCAAATACCAACAACTTTAATCAACGTCCAACAACGACCGACGCAGCTGCACCACAAAATAATACAGCAGACTTTGATGCCTTAGTTCAAGCACCGTCAAATCAATCTTTTGATGACTTGCAAACTGAATACGTCGCGCCAGTCGAGGAAGAAAAACCTGCTGAACCTACACCAGAGGTTCAACCATTAGACTTTAATTTCTCTTTTGAACAGAAAGAAACGCAAGTTCTAGAGGCATCTCCTAGCCCTACAGAACCAGAGACTACAGAAGTTAAAGAACAAACCCCTCTTGAATTTTCTTTTAGTCTAGAGCCAAATACAGCGACTCCAGAAGCAACCAAAGTTGAAGAAGCAGATAAGACTGAATCAGATTTCAACTTTTCTTTAGAAACCTCGCCTGAGCCAGCAAAAGCACCTAAAGTAGAAGAAGCTCCTAGTCTAGACTTTAGTTTTGAACCAACGACTCAAACACCAGTAGATCAACCAGAAACTCTTGCAGAGAAAACAGAATTTTCGTTTGACCTTGCTGAACCAACGCCAGTTGCTGCGGAACAGACTACAGAGCTCACAACATCAGAACCCGCAACACAAGTCTCGTCTGTTGTTAGCAACGATCCGCTTGTTCAATCATTCCCTGATTTGCAACAACTGAATGAAGCTCAACTGAATTTAGATTTAGCTGAGCAATATATCGAATTAGGCGCTTACGAATCTGCTCGTACTTTATTACAAAACAGTCAGTCTATTTTTGATGCTGATCAACAACAAAGCTCAGAAAAGTTACTGAATAAAATAGCTTCCTGAATTTGATCAGTCTAATATAAGCAGTCTCTAAGACTGCTTTTTTTATGATGAAAAAAATCGCTTTAATCTACATGGGTGGAACTTTTGGCTGTGTTGGCGAACCACTCATGCCAATGCCTGAACAGCATTTTTTACCTTTACTCGAAAAGGTTATTCCGCCACATTTAAATGTAGACTGCTTTGCAGCACCAAGTATCAAAGACAGTAGTGCTTGTACAGCTGTAGATTGGCTTCCTCTCATACAACAAATACAACAACTGCAATTGAAGGATTATCAACATTTTGTGATTATTCACGGTACAGATACGCTCAGTTATGCAGCAGCGACCCTTGCGCGCTTCTTAGCTCACTCTTGCCATGCCATCATCACAGGTAGTCAATATCCTCTACTTAATATCGATGGTAACGATACCAGAGAATCCACTGATGCAACTGGCAACCTTTATTTAACCTTAGAACAGGTGCAAGTACTTCCAGCAGGAGTATATCTTGGATTCAATAACCAAGTTTTCCATGCTCAAACCACACTTAAAGTTCATACTACCGATTTAAATGCATTTGCTGGAGTTGATGCAAACCTAGATTGTAAGACTGCGACCAAAACGCTCGTTGTACAGAATGAACATATTGAAAAAGCCGCTCATTTAAGTGTATTCAATCTAATGCTTCAACCGATTGGACAACTCCAATTACAACAACAACTTGAAAATATCTTATCCAATCCTCCTCACTTTTTAATCTTACAAGGATTTGGTACAGGCAATATCGCAATCAATGATCAACTCATTAC
Source organism: Acinetobacter sp. COS3 (assembly GCF_000475335.1). Taxonomy (NCBI): domain Bacteria; kingdom Pseudomonadati; phylum Pseudomonadota; class Gammaproteobacteria; order Moraxellales; family Moraxellaceae; genus Acinetobacter; species Acinetobacter sp. COS3. The sequence goes on along the minus strand of NZ_AXCD01000012.1, from coordinate 163,874 downwards.
ATTATTTGAAGCTCTATTTAGCAAAGGATGTATTTGTATCATTAGTTCTCAAGTCACTTTTGGACAATTAGATCAACGTTATGCGATTAGTTCTTGGGTAAATACAGCGAAAGTTTTGGTCAATGATTGTCTAAGCCATGCTGATTTATATGCAAAAGCGCTGCAAATGTATTTAAAATACCCATCCCCTGATCAACGTTTTGATCAATGGAATCAGCATTTATCTTGAGGTTCAAATATGCAACGTTATGCAATCGGTATTGAATTTTGCGGTACTCAATACCGTGGTTGGCAAACTCAACAAGCTGGCGTTGTAAGTGTGCAAGAAACCATTGAGAAAGTCCTCAGTAAAATTGCTAATCAACCGATTATTGTTCATGCTGCTGGACGTACCGACGCTGGGGTTCATGCGACCAACATGATCGCTCATTTTGATACAGAAGCTATTCGACCAGAGCGCGGCTGGATGATGGGGGCAAACAGTCAGTTACCGAAAGATATTTCAATCCAATGGATCAAACGCATGGATGAAAACTTCCATGCCCGATTTAAAGCGACTGCTCGACGTTATCGATATATTGTTTATAACGCACCTCATCGCCCTGCCCTGCTATATAAACAGGTCACACACATCTATTCGGAACTTGATGTTGATAAAATGATTGCAGCCGCATCTAAGTTTGAAGGTACACATAACTTCGAGTCATTCAGAGCTGCTGCATGTCAATCAAATCAGCCCGTTCGCCATGTTAAGCACTGCCGCTTATTCCAACATGGTCGTTATTTGGTCTTAGACATACAAGCAGATGGCTTCTTACATCACATGGTTCGAAATATCATGGGATGTTTGCTTGAAATTGGCCAAGGTATGTATGAAATTGAACACATTGATACCATGTTTGCAGCGCAAGATCGTAAAGCTGCTGGCGTTACTGCACCACCTGATGGCTTATACTTCATCCAGTGCTATTACCCTGATCAATTTGAATTGCCTCAGCCACCCCTTGGGCCACAATGGTTAAATTTACCAGAATAAAAAAAGCCTTATCAATAACGATAAGGCTTTAGAATTCCTATACTCTTATTAGTATTAGCGTTGCTTTCGTTTACGATATTCAACTGGTGTTTCATTCGTCCAACGTTTAAACGCTCGGTAGAACGTACTTGGTTCAGAAAAACCTGTTAAATATACAATGCGCTCCACACTTTCATTGGTATTTGCCAATAACTTTTTCGCTAAACGACAACGATAGTCCGATAGAATTTGCTGAAAACTAGTATTCGCTTCGCTTAACTGTGTTCTTAAACGGCGTGGCGTAATACTAAGTTGTGCAGCCACTGTTTCTAACGTTGTCTCACCACTTTCAAGTGTTGAGCCAATGGCACGTCTCACCTCACCCACTAAATCATAACGGGCCAATTCTTGCAGCTTTTCAATTGCAAGCTGCTCATGTAATTGTAGTAATTCAGGTTCAGCCTGCCATAAAGGATAGTCCAAAACTGCCATATCAAAATATAAGCGCGTTTCTCTCTGACCTAAACTAACTGGACATCCATAAACACGGAAATACTCGTCATCATCCGCACCCTCATTGAAATTAAAATCAATGAAAATCGGTTGAAACTGACCTTCCGTAATAAATTTAAAAAAACGTAAGATTCCTGACATCGCACATTCAGAAAAATGGCGATTCACTAAATTATCAGACCAGTACTGTTCGCCATTACTTAAATAACAACGCCCATCTTCGATCACCAACTTAGCGTCAAAAGCATCACTAATTAACCGCTGATAAGCCAAAGCTCGCTTGAGCCCCTCACCAAAAGTCTCACTACTGATAAACAAATGCTCGATCACTTGACCACGATACAGTGGTAAATGCTCACCTAAATGCAAACCGATATCTGGGTCATTGCTCACTTCCTGTGCCGCAATCCAGAATGCATTTTGTGCACTCAGTGGGGTTCTTGCATTTGTATCAACTTGATTTAGTGCAACACCTGCTTTTGTTAGAATCTCTTCAGTTGGTAATCCTGCTTTACGAATTGCCTGATAACCAAAGCGCAATACAACTGATGCATCTGTTAACTGACCCACGCAGTGCCCTTCCCTGTAGATACGTTATTGTGACAATAAACAATAATTTTAGATTAACGTTGATTGACCAAACTGACAACACTATTCTGCTTCTTTTGTTAAAAAAAAATGAGGATTGTCTGACAGTTTTTTCCAATTCATCTGTACAAGCTTTGCTAAGAGAGCGTCTTGTAAATTTCAAATAAATTGACTATAATTTGCGCCTTTCCAATTTGATCATCAGGTAGGCTATGGCCAATAAAGAGGAACTCATTGAGTTCGAAGGCGTTGTCACCGAAACGCTTCCTAATACGATGTTCCGTGTACGTTTAGAAAACGGTCACGAAGTTATTGCACACATTTCTGGTAAAATGCGTAAACACTATATCCGTATTTTGACAGGTGACAGTGTTAAAGTTGAAATGACACCTTATGACTTAACTAAGGGTCGTATCACTTATCGTGCGCGCTAAGTCAGATTAGTGAATGCAAAAAAGCCACATGATTGTGGCTTTTTTTACGCTTATTCTTAAATTATTCGCTCAGACGTGTGGTTTTACACCCTACAGTTTGGCACTCGCGTAGGCGCTCTAATAGCCAATGGTTGCGCTCCTGAGTTGTAGTCAAACGACATTCCACATCAACGCTGTTTTGCTGCGAATCGGTACAACTTGCATCCCGATGGCGTATCCAAGCCAGCTGCGACTTTTTTAGAATCTTTTGTTGCGTTTCATTGAGATGTTTGCGTAACTGCTGATAATTCTTATTTAAGTCAGCATCAGCACTGGCATAAATCTTATTAGTACAGTAAATATCATCATAAGTATTACGCGCTTTATCACAATTATCTGCATAGCTTAATGTCGCAACGACATAACACAAAAGACCAAGCACTATCTTATGCATCAAATTTTCTCGATAACTTAATTATGCGACATATCTAATCACATTTTGTTATGCTTGAACATTACTCAGAAATAGACAAGTTTGTATATTTTTGTTTCCCGATTAGAATAGTGATCGATTATAATAAATTCAAAGATTTATTTTAGAAATAAAGGAATATTCATGCGGAATTATAAATTTTATATATTATCTATAGCGCTTGTTTTACAAGGCTGTGCAACCCCTGGCTGGCGCTCGGTTCAACTACAAGACTACTTACAACCTTATATCGGTCAATCTGCAGATAACATTCAGCAAAATCTTAATCTCAAGAGCCTAGGCTTCCAAACTCTAAAACAGTCAACCAAAAATGACCAGCAGTTAGTTTTTACCGTACTTCGTCCAATTAATATTCCTATTCCAATGAATATGGGAACTTCAGATGGTTCTCGCCTTTCAACAGGTACGACATATAGCCAATCTTACGATGTCAATTTTTACTGCCATATTATTTTTGAGCTTGATCAGCAACAAATTGCACGTTCTATTCGTTATGAAGGAAAGGCCTGCTAACAACAAATAAAAAATGCAGCACACGCTGCATTTTTTATAGATCAGATTTTTAGCCTAACACAGCAACAACAGCATCGCCCATTGCATCTGTACCGACTTTGCTCATTCCTTCTGACATAATATCTGCTGTACGCAAACCTTGGTCTAAAACTTGACCTACTGCATCTTCAATCGCTTTTGCCGCAGCTTCTTCACGGAAAGTATAACGTAACATCATCGCAACAGATAAAATCGTTGCAAGTGGGTTTGCAACATTTTTTCCAGCGATATCTGGAGCTGAACCGTGGCAAGGTTCATACATACCTTTACCATTTTCATCTAAAGATGCTGAAGGTAACATACCAATTGAACCCGTTAACATTGCTGCTTCGTCAGACAAGATATCGCCAAATAAGTTACCTGTTACGATGACATCAAATTGTTTTGGTGCACGAACAAGTTGCATTGCTGCATTATCGACATACATATGTGAAAGCTGAATATTTGAATACTGTGCTTGCTGTAAATCAGTCACTGTTTGCTTCCAAAGCTCAGTAACTTCCAATACGTTTGCTTTATCGACAGAACAAACTTTTCCACCACGTAAGCCAGCTAATTCAAAAGCAACTTTAGCAATACGTTTAATTTCACTTTCTGAATAAACGTCAGTGTTATAACCTTGCTTCTCACCGTTTTCTAATTCTCGGATACCACGTGGTTGACCAAAGTAAATACCACCTGTTAATTCACGAACAATCAAAATATCTAAACCAGCAACAACTTCTGGTTTTAAGCTCGAAGCATCTGCCAATTGAGGATAAAGAATCGCTGGGCGTAAATTTGCGAATAAATTTAATTCACTACGGATTTTCAACAATCCACGTTCTGGACGAATTGAACGTTCAATCGTGTCCCATTTAGGTCCGCCTACAGCACCCAATAAAATCGCATCTGCTTTTTGAGCTTGTGCACTTGTCACTGCTGGATATGGTTCACCATGGGCATCAATTGCTGAGCCACCCAGTAAACCATGTTCCCATGTCAAACCTAAATTAAATTTATCATTGACCTTTGTCAGTACTTTCTCAGCAGCACCAACAATTTCAGGACCAATCCCATCACCCGCTAAAATTAAAATATGTTTTGACATCTACTTTTCCAATTTCATCCACACAGCATTCAAGCTGCTATTTGATTAAATCTTTTTTTCAACAAATTCGCCCAAACCTGTCTTTACATCATACGGACGGCAGAATCGACGAATCATGCGCTCTTCTTGCAATAGATCAACACACAAAGGATCTGGAGCTGATGCATTAAGCAAGTTTTCTACACGATTTGCTCTATCTCGGTACATTTTAAAGGTATAGCGTGTACGTGGTTTAAACGCATGGATGATATGAAAAGTTTCAGCACGATCTGGGGAAATTGGATAAAAACGAATAACAACTTCATATTGCTTAGCAGGCACACTTAAGTAAACCTGTTGATTTAGACTTAAAATCGAACCATGCAATCGAACAATGCCTTTTTCTATGGCTTGTTGGCTTACACGATGCGATTTAGCATCAATCACACCAATATCATTAATTCTTTCGAATTCACAATTATCCACGCCTGAACAATATAAAGTCGCATTGTTCGCTTTGTCTTCTAATGTATTTTGTGCAATACGAACTTGGTCAACCACAGTCGTTGTGTTTTGACACGCAGTTAACGTTGTACCGACACTTAAACACAGCAAAATACTGCGAGCGAGTTTTGTTTTCATTATTCAAGCCCAGTCCTCATATTATGCAAACAAATCTTCTTCGCTAGCATGTTAACAAGAGTTCAATCTCTGCGCTACGGCTATGTTTAAAATGTCCCTCGACATTTAGTCATGTTTACATTAAAAAAATGTAAGTGAGACTTAAGCTTTGATATCCTTAAATACCCAAGGACGTGCTTGTTTTGCTTTTTCCTCAAAAGCACGGATGTCATCCGCAGCTTGCAACGTCAAACCAATATCATCCAAACCATTGAGTAAACAATGTTTACGGAATGGATCAATTTCAAATTTAAATGCTTCGCCTTTCGGTGTACGTACTTCTTGTGCATCTAAATCAATCGTAAGCTGATAACCTTCTTGTTCGCACTCTTTAAACAACTGATCAACGGTCTCTTCTGACAAGATCACTGGTAACATGCCATTCTTAAAGCAGTTATTAAAGAAAATATCAGCAAAGCTAGGTGCGATCACGGTACGGAAACCGTATTCATTGAGTGCCCAAGGTGCATGTTCACGACTTGAGCCACAACCGAAATTGGTACGAGCCAATAAAATGGTTGAACCTTGATAACGTGGTTTATTCAAAACAAAGTCAGGATTCTTTGGACGCTTACTAATATCTTGTCCTAAATAACCCTCATCTAAATAACGTAACTCATCAAATAAGTTATCGCCAAATCCCGTGCGTTTAATTGATTTCAAAAACTGCTTCGGAATAATTAAATCCGTATCGACATTGGCACGGTCTAAAGGCGCAACAATACCTTGTTCTACAGTATATTTTTCCATGACTTTGCTCCCTTAGAATGAACGAACATCAACAAAATGACCTGCAATCGCCGCCGCTGCCGCCATCGCTGGACTCACTAAATGTGTACGCCCACCATTACCCTGACGACCTTCAAAGTTACGATTTGAAGTCGATGCACAATGCTCACCTGGTTGTAATTTATCTGCATTCATCGCCAAACACATTGAACAACCTGGTTCACGCCATTCAAAACCTGCCTCTAAGAAGATTTGGTCTAAACCTTCATTCTCAGCTTGTTGTTTCACTAAACCTGAACCCGGCACGATCATCGCTTGTTTAATACTTGACGCGACTTTACGACCTTTCACAACCTCAGCAGCAGCACGAATGTCTTCTATACGAGAATTGGTACATGAACCAATAAACACGCGGTCTAATTGGATATCAGCCAATGCTTGACCTGCAGTTAAGCCCATGTATTGGTAAGCACGCGTCCAATCATTACGCTGCACATCATCTTTTGCTTGTTCTAAAGTCGGAACAGCTTGAGAAACAGGAATTACCATTTCAGGTGAAGTTCCCCAAGACACTTGTGGTTCGATCTCTGCACCATTCAATACAACAACCGCATCGAATACGGCATCTTCATCTGAATGCAACGTATTCCAATACTCGACTGCTTGATTCCATTCTTCGCCTTGTGGCGCATAGTTGCGGTCTTTGACATAAGCAATCGTTTTATCATCTACAGCGACCATGCCCACACGTGCACCCGCTTCGATTGCCATATTACATACTGTCATACGCCCTTCAATCGACATATCACGGAAGACTTGACCACCGAACTCAATCGCATAACCAGTACCACCCGCTGTACCAATCTTGCCAATGATTGCCAAAACAACATCTTTTGACGTGACGCCTGTACCCAATACACCATCAACACGCACTAACATGTTCTTAGATTTCTTTTGTACTAAGCATTGTGTTGCCAATACATGCTCAACTTCAGATGTACCGATACCATGTGCTAAACAACCAAAAGCGCCATGTGTTGCTGTATGTGAGTCGCCACAAACAACGGTCATACCAGGTAAGGTCAAACCTTGCTCTGGCCCAACTACATGCGCAATCCCTTGACGAATATCGTTGATACCAAACTCGGTGATATTAAAAGTTTTACAGTTATCATCTAAGGTTTGAACTTGGATACGTGAGGTATCATCTTCAATCCCTGCAATACCTTGTTCACGTTCCTTTTTAGAGGTAGGAACGTTATGATCTGGTGTTGCGACATTAGCGTTTAAGCGCCATGGTTGACGATTGGCAAGCTGTAAGCCTTCAAATGCCTGAGGACTTGTGACTTCATGTAATAAGTGACGATCAATATAAATCAAGCTCGAACCATCGTCGCGCTGCTTTACTAAATGGTCATCCCATAATTTGTCATACAATGTCTTGCCTGCCATGTCATCGCTCTCCATCGTGCTTGTCATTGGACTGGGTATTCTTAATCTTAAATTGATTATAGCAATCGTTTCACATAAATCTAATTTATCATTTTTATAAATTAATAAACTTTTAGGAATACATAAAACAGTTTTAAAAATTTAGCTATCAACTCATTAAAAAGCAACAAAACAAGTTAACCAACAGAAGAGGTTAACTTTAATTAGAATAAATTATTCAACATATACATCTGACAGTTTAAATTCGGGATAAACCTCCAGCAATTTAAAGCAGTCATGAATTCCATGACAGTATTTCCCGTTTAAATAAACTTCACCATATGAATGCTCAAATCTTAATTTTCCACGTCTGAAGAAGAAGATTCGTTGCAAAGCAATAGTATTTTGAGAAAAACCGATATCACCTAATAATTCCTTATCAGCACGAACCAATCCCCAAAACAAAGGGATACATAGCAGTTGAATAATGAAATATAGGATCAAAAATAGCTTAGCTAGCAGCATAGCTAAAGTAATGGCAACTGATGAACCTCCAAAAAGTAAACTAAAAGAGATGACTATGCTTAACCATATTAATATTGGAAAAATAATAGCTATATCTAATAAGGAATACTTGAATCCATAGCCCATCCAAGCTGGAATATGAAGAATTGCCGTTTTAAGATTTAATAACGCATCAATATGATGCCGTAAAGAAACATCATCATAGGCATATGTTACAATTCGAACAAGACTTCCCTCTTCAAAAAATAATTCCTGAAAATTTCCCTGAAAAATGTATCCATTTATCTTGCAAGTGAACTTTTTACTTTTTACATAACGTGCACGATAGCTCATCATATCGAGTTTTAAGTGGCTTGGTTGAATTGATAAATCTTCAACCAATCCCTCTATGGTTATAATATTTTCCATATAACTATTTTATTTACAAAAAATAAGCATCTTTATCCCCTACTTTTCATTCTATGTCAGCGATTGTTTTAATCAATGTGGTTTATCACAAATTTCTTTTTTACTTTTTAAATGATAATGATTATTATTTATATAAATAAGATTTAAGATGGTGACAGCGATGGCAAATATTCAGCAATTCGTGATTAACAATCAACGAACTTTAAAAAAAACGTTAAGTTACTACTTCATGCATATCACAGTAGCAATGCTGGTTGCCTATGTTGTAACAGGAAATCTGATCATGGCAGTGACTTTGAGCTTGCTTGAACCTACAGTACAAGCCTTTGCATTCTTCTTCCATGAAAAAATTTGGAATAGAACTGAGCAAAAAGCCTAACTTTTAATTATACATATACAGCTTAAACTATATTTGTTCAGCGCTTTTACCTAAAATAGTCAGCTATATATGTCTCAGAACAAACATCTAAATTTTAATGATTTTCGAGTCTAAACTATGAATCTTGCCGCTTTTGAAGCATTTGTTAAAGTGATGGAAACGGGTTCAATTTCCATTGCTGCCGAACAGCTATTCATTACTCAGCCAGCGGTAACGAAACGGATTCATAGTCTAGAAGATTATTTTGGTGTGAAATTATTTGAATCCGCAGGCCGCGGTATTCAACCAACTCATGCAGCGCATTCTTTACTTCCAAAAGTAAAAACTTGGCTCAATGAGCTCGGTGAAATCCACCACACACTAAGTCATGAACAAACACAGGTACAAGGTCGTTTAAAGATTGGTACAAGTCATCATATTGGTTTGCACCATCTCGCAGAGCCACTAAAAGCTTTCGTACAGCTCTTTCCTCAAGTCACTTTAGATGTACATTTTGTTGATTCAGAACAAGCACATGAACAGGTACTTGCAGGTGAATTAGAACTTGCATTTCTAACCCTTCCACCGACGGGAGATGATCGACTTAATTATTTAACCATTTGGAATGACCCTTTAGTTTTTGTTGCATCACCATTTCATCCACTCTCGCAACAAAGCAACCTTACATTAGAAGACTTAATTGCTTATCCGAGCTTATTGCCATCAGCGCATACTTATACCAGTCAAATTACGTTAGCTGAATTTGAAAACAAAGGGCTAAAGCCTAAAATCACCATGAGCAACAATCCCTTAGAATCAATTCGCATGTTGGTTTCGATTGGTCTGGGATGGTCAGTTCTACCAAAGACGTTACTCAATCAGGATTTGAAACAGCTCGATTTACAATTAAATATGAATCGCCAACTGGGTATGGTTTGGCATCCTGCACGTATTCAATCTAAAGCAGCAGAAGAACTCATTCAAATGATGCAAAAAGATTAATCGCCTCCGCAACTGCTACAACTACTTCCACAACTTGAAGAAGACTGAGCTTGTTGGTATTTAGAATAGTCTTTGCTCATTTCATCCAAGTCAAAGTATTGACCATCAACCCAACCTAAGGCTTGATCTATCACGAACAAACGAGGTATGACAGCACTATGCTTGGGTTCGAACCCATGTAATTTACAGCTTATTTTCCATGATTCGAATAACTGTTTTTGCTGTTGTTCTGATTCAGTATTTAAATGATATGGATTGTGATTGAGGACTCGGCCAAGTGTTGCGCGACATAAATGCTGATACTGCTGAGGGAATTCCAACATGACATGCCAAAGTGCATCAACCGCATTTGATGGCATTGCATAAGCTTGCTTTTGCATAACATGCAGCGCCAAATAATCCTTAAAACCCACTTCTATTAATTGTTGTTGTTTCAAAGTCAGCTCAGGATGAGACTGGCGAAGTTTATTCCAAAAAATCGGCTCTATTTTTAGTTGTTCAATCTTCTGTAATCGAGCGCGTTGAGATCGGGTAAGCAATGAAATATTGATAACAAGCACACACCAAAGTATTGGAATAATCACCCAAGCTGTCCAAAATTGCTGCTGCCACGCATACATCAATCCGAATATGATAAAAGGTAAAATGATCCAACGTGTTTTTATAATCGGCTGTTGTCTTTTTAATCTCAGCAATTCGCTGAGTTGATTGGAAGTTTGTGCTTCCTGATTTATTTTTATTTTCATACTGACATCTTAAAATTTAAAAGTGACATTTATATGACAAAAAAACCTCCCTGACGAAAGGGAGGTTTTAATAATTCATTCAAATTATGCTGACTCAGTTAGATTGACCAATCTTGAATTTCCCAGCCCTGTTCTTGCGCGAGTTTTTCCAAACGGTCATCTGGGTTCACCGCAATCGCATGGGTCGCGTATTCAAGTAAAAAGCGATCATTGATTGAATCTGAATAAGCCCAAGACTCCTCAACGGTACGGCCAGCTAGCCATTGATCTAATCGCGTCAATTTGCCTTGTTGATAGCAAGGCACACCTGTGACTTTTCCCGTGTATTGCCCATCAATCACTTCTGCACTAGTCGCAATAATTTCAGTAATCCCAAACTCACGGAAAATAGGTGCTGTAATAAAGTCACTCGTCGCAGTAATCCCGACAATCGCATGACCTAAGTCTTGATGTTTTTTAATTGCATCAAAACCTTTAGGTCTCATTTTCGGGCGAATGACTTTTTGCATAAACAGTTGATGTAACTCAGTTAAGTACTGATTGTCATGCTTGGTTAAAAACTCAAAAACAAATTCATTATACGCAATTGGGTCAAGTTGCCCTGCTTTATAATCTTCATAAAACTTGTCATTCATTTGACGATGATGAACTGGATCAACCAAACCCTCATTGACCAAAAATTCACCCCATGAATGGTCAGAGTCAGTATTTAACAGCGTATGATCTAAATCAAACAAAGCCAATTGCATAGAATTTCTCGTTTAAACTGAAAATTAAGAAAAAAAATGTAAATCTATCTCCGCTAGTCGATAGAAATTCGTTAAGATCATAGCAATTTTAAACATTTTACTTTGACCTTTTTCGAGTTGGACGTGAAGAGTGACTGTCCCCGAGATCAAAGTCAACGATATAGACAAAATTTAGGTAGCCAAATGATCGACTCAGAAGGTTTCCGACCCAACGTCGGGATCATTTTGGCAAACGATGACGGACAAGTCTTATGGGCAAAGCGCATTGGTCACAATGCTTGGCAATTTCCACAAGGAGGTATCCAGTTTGGAGAAACCCCTGAACAGGCACTTTATCGTGAACTGAGAGAAGAAGTCGGCTTATTGCCCGAACACGTCCAAATTATAGCGCAAACAAAAGGTTGGCTGCGTTATCGTTTGCCACATCGATACATTCGGTCAGATTCAGATCCGGTATGTATTGGACAAAAGCAAAAGTGGTTTTTACTGAAGTTAACGGCATCGCCTCATCATATTCAGTTAAACCTATCAGACCCACCCGAATTCGATGAATGGCAATGGGTGAGTTATTGGTACCCATTGGGTCAAGTGGTCAACTTCAAACGTGATGTTTACCGCAAAGCCATGATGGAATTGTGTTTACAATTACCTCAGCGTTAATTGTCGTAGAATCATCATTTTAAGCAATGATTTTTGACATTAGAGCTGTTATAACTAGGCCTATAACGATTCAATAAATTGGAGTAAACATCCATGTCAAACATGCAACTCGACACGCTTAGACGCATCGTACAAGAAATTAATGCGTCCGTCAGTTTGCATGAATCTTTGGACATTATGGTCAATCATGTGGCTGAAGCAATGCATGTTGATGTCTGCTCTATTTATTTATTGGATGAACGAAATCGCCGCTATGTGCTTATGGCTTCGAAAGGTTTAAAACCAGAAGCCGTTGGCAATGTCTCCTTAAATGTTGGTGAGGGTCTGGTTGGTTTAGTCGGTCAACGAGAAGAAATTGTCAACTTAGACAATGCGCCAAAGCATGAACGCTTTGCTTATTTACCCGAGACAGGTGAAGAACTATATAACTCATTCCTTGGCGTTCCTGTAATGTATCGCCGTAAAGTAATGGGCGTTTTAGTCGTTCAAAATAAAGAATCACAAGACTTTAGCGAAGCCGCAGAATCCTTTCTTGTTACCCTTTGCGCACAACTATCTGGTGTGATCGCACATGCTCATGCAGTCGGGAATATTGATGTATTTCGTAAACCGAGTAATGGATCAACCTATAAAACATTCCAAGGGGTTTCGGGTGCTGGCGGTATCGCGCTAGGTCGAGCAATTGTGCTATATCCCCCAGCCGATCTAACTGCAATTCCTGATCGTGAAGCTGAAGATATCAGCGATGAATTAGAACTTTTGGATCAAGCGATTGCTTCTGTTCGTCTTGAAATTCAGTCCTTAGATGAAAAAATGCAAGACTCACTCATGTCAGAAGAACGTGCATTGTTTAGCGTGTTCTTACGAATGTTGGATGAAAATGTCTTGCCGAGTGAAATTAAAGAGCACATTCGAGCAGGAAGTTGGGCGCAAGGTGCTGTGCGTAAAGTTATCGATAAACATATTGCGCTATTTGCGCAAATGGAAGATGACTATTTACGTGAGCGTGTTTCCGACTTAAAAGATCTTGGTCGTCGCATTCTCGCATGTTTACAAGAAGCCGATTCTAGTCACCGAGAACTGAGTCCAGATAGTATCCTGATCGGCGAAGAAATCAGTACTGCTGCGTTGGTCGAGCTTCCTGTCGATAATATTGCTGCAATTGTAACTTCTGAAGGTGCTGCCAATTCACATATGGTGATCGTGGCGCGCGCTCTCGGTATTCCAACGGTTGTTGGTGTGACTGAGCTCCCAATCACGACGCTTGATGATATTGAAATGATTGTGGATGCGTATCAAGGACGTGTCTTTGTCAATCCACCACGTCGTTTACGTCAACGTTATAAAGAAGTTCAAAAAGAAGAAGAACAAATTGCAAAAGATTTAAAGCAGTACGAAACTAAAGATGCTGTAACGCCTGATGGTGTTGCTATTCCGTTATTCGTCAATACGGGTTTAATGATCGATGTTGTGCGCGGCGTACAACGTGGTGCAAAAGGTGTTGGTTTATATCGTAGTGAAATTCCATTTATGCTACGTGAACGCTTCCCTGGTGAAGAAGAACAACGCGCCATTTACCGCCAACAGCTCAGCCATTTTGCCAATAAACCTGTGATTATGCGTACACTGGATATTGGCGCGGACAAAGACCTTCCTTATTTCAGCATTGAAGAGGAAAATTCTGCTTTAGGTTGGCGTGGTTTACGTTTCACCCTCGATCATCCTGAGATTTTTTCAGCACAAATTCGCGCGATGCTCAAAGCCAGTATTGGTTTGAATAATTTACATATTCTTCTTCCGATGGTGACTAGTGTCAGTGAAGTAGAAGAAGTGTTGTATTTACTTGAGCGTGACTGGATTGCGGTCCAAGAAGAAGAGCAAGTCAAAATCACACGTCCTAAAATCGGAATTATGGTTGAAGTACCAAGCGTACTATTACAAATTGGTGAGTTTGCCGAACTGGTTGATTTCTTCTCGGTGGGTTCAAATGATTTGACTCAGTACTTACTTGCTGTAGATCGTAATAATCCGCATGTTGCTAACGTATATTCGCACTTCCACCCTTCGGTATTACGTGCCTTAAAACGTTTAGTTGAAGAATGTCATATTCATGAAAAGCCTGTAAGCGTCTGCGGTGAAATGGCTGGTGATCCACTATCAGCAATTTTATTAATGGCGATGGGCTTTAATACGCTCTCTATGAGTTCGAGTAACATCTTGCGTGTACGCAAAGCAATTTGTCATGTGCCTATGACAGATGCTCAAAGATTATTAGATGATGTTCTGCAAATGAATAATCCTCTGGTCGTAAAAAGTTGGTTAGAACATTACTTTAAGACACATGGGCTTGGCGATATGGTTAAATCCAACCGTTTAGTCGGTGCCTAACGCATTTTTAAAAATAAAGAAAAAGAGCGATTATTCTTAGAATATCGCTCTTTTTTATATCAGTATTTAAATTTTACTTAGTTTCACGTAAGTAGATTTGCTGCTTAGTCCCATTCAATGTAACTCGCGGAAACTTACGATCATAATCAATCACAATTGCATCTTTACCTGAGAGATTCTTCATATCAGACTCCCATGTCACGTAATAAGTAACTTCCGCATCACTTCTTACTGGTGGTCGAATCAACTTCAGATGATCCGTAGGTAAGCTCAATTCAACACGAAAAGGGACTTGTGATACTTGAACTTTCTTTTGTTGAATCAGGGTTGCTGGGACATCCGCCATACGGCTTTCGACAGCATATAGACTTACTGTGCCCTGTTGTGGTTGAACGCTGTAATTTCCTTGCCCAACAAATTCTACCGTTACGGCGTTAGAGTGATTTGCTTTGATATGATCTGTTTGTGGCATAGAGCTACAACCCGTTAAAGCTGTCAAAGATAGACCAAGACTCAGTGCTATTTTTTTCATTTTTGAAATCTCTTCATTAATCAAACAAAAATACCATAACCAACTCCAAAAACTACTCCACTTACACATCTTCAACTCAAAGCATCATCAACAATTAAAATATTAACTCAGCAGACTATTTGTAACGAATCACTTGAGATAATGGAATTAGTTCCTAGCTCGATGAAAATAGCTGACTTTTACATAACTGCAACAGATGACAGCCATTATTATTTTAAAAAGCCAAATATTTTTAAAGCATTCTCGGCTTAGCTTCGACGGATACTCGACGAAAGTAAAATAATTCAATAATTCTTTATTTTTCATTATGTTTTATCTTTTTTTAACAATTTATACATCCACAACAACACAGTTCATGTTTAAGATTTATGCAACTTCAATCGAATAAAGCATTTAAGACATCAACTTTAATCCATTGGAAAAAAAGGTTTCATAAACCTAGAGTAAAAGTACAAAGAATGTGAACTGATTCATGTGAAACCAAATTTAGGCATCTCTTAACTCGATACCCAATTTGCAGGATGAATCACTAAAACATTCATAATTTTGAACGGTAAATAGTTGAAGTGACTTCGCTCACAAGTCATTTTGATGGAGAAAGATCATGAGCCAAGACGATAAAGTACAAGCAAATACAACGTCCTCAGGACAATGCCCTGTTCTCCACGGCGGCAATACGGAAATGAGCGGTGGCCCAATGGCGTGGTGGCCGAATGCTTTAAACCTCGATATTTTACATCAACACGATAAAAAAACTGATCCAATGGATCCAGATTTTGATTATGCCAAAGCATTTGCTGAGCTTGACTTAGAAGCTGTTAAACAAGACCTACGTGAATTGATCAATACTAGCCAAGATTGGTGGCCAGCGGATTGGGGCAGTTATGTCGGGATGATGGTTCGTACCGCATGGCACCTTGCAGGAAGCTATCGTAAACAAGATGGTCGCGGTGGTGCAAATACAGGTAATCAACGTTTCGCGCCATTAAACAGCTGGCCTGATAACGTCAATACAGATAAAGGCCGCCGTTTGTTATGGCCAATCAAGAGAAAATACGGCAACAAAATCTCATGGGGCGATTTAATCGTACTCGCAGGTACAGTGGCATATGACGTTGCTGGATTAAAAACCTTTGGTTTCGCAGGCGGCCGTGTCGATATTTGGGCACCTGAAAAAGATGTGTACTGGGGCAGTGAGAAAAAATGGTTAGATGCAACTAAAAACCGTTATGACAACGATCAAGATCGTGCATCTCTTGAAAATCCACTTGCAGCAGTACAAATGGGTCTAATCTATGTCAACCCAGAAGGTGTAGATGGTGTACCTGATCCATTGCGTACTGCACAAGATATGCGTACCACATTTGACCGTATGGGGATGGATGACGAAGAAACGGTTGCTTTAACTGCGGGTGGTCATACTGTTGGTAAGGCACATGGTAACGGTAAAGCAGAAAACTTAGGCGCTGATGTGGAAGGCGCTGACGTTGAGTTCCAAGGCTTAGGTTGGCATAACTCAGAAGGCACAGGCAATGCTGGTAACACCATGGTCAGTGGTATCGAAGGTGCTTGGACGACTCATCCAACTAAATGGGATAATGAATTTTTCTACTTACTTTTCACTTATGACTGGGAATTGCGTAAAAGCCCTGCGGGTGCGCATCAGTGGGAACCAATCAATATTAAAGAAGAAGATAAACCAGTTGACGCCCACAATCCGAATGTTCGCCGCAACCCGATCATGACTGATGCGGATATGGCACTTAAAATTGACCCAGAATACCGTAAGATTTCTGAACGCTTCTATCGTGACCCAGCTTATCTTGCAGAAGTATTCTCTCGCGCTTGGTTCAAACTGACGCATCGTGATATGGGGCCAAAAAGTCGTTATTTAGGTGCGGATGTACCAGCAGAAGATTTAATTTGGCAAGATCCAATTCCGACAGTAGATTACACCTTAACTGATGGTGAAGTCGCGGAACTCAAAGCGAAGTTACTTGCAAGTGGTCTATCGGCTAGTGACCTCATCACAACCGCTTGGGATAGTGCACGCACTTACCGTGGCTCGGATTTCCGTGGTGGTGCAAATGGTGCACGTATCCGCTTAGCGCCACAGAAAGACTGGGTAGCTAATGAACCTGAACGCTTACAAAAAGTCTTGGCAGTGTTGGAGTCAATCCAAGCCAGCTTAAGCAAGAAAGTAAGTATTGCTGATCTCATCGTACTTGGTGGTACAGCGGCTGTTGAACAAGCAGCACATAAAGCTGGTGTTCAAATTACCGTGCCATTTGCAGCAGGTCGTGGCGATGCAACTGCCGAACAAACAGATGTTTATTCATTTGAACCTTTAGAGCCGTTACATGATGGTTTCCGTAACTGGCAGAAACAACACTATGCAACGACACCAGAAGAGTTATTGCTAGACCAAGCTCAACTTTTGGGATTAACTGCACCTGAAATGACTGTTTTAGTTGGTGGCTTACGTGTACTTGGTGCGAACTATGGCGACAACCCTCAAGGTGTACTCACAGATCGTATTGGTGTGCTCAGCAACGATTTCTTCGTAAACTTGACGGACATGCAGTACAACTGGAAACCAACAGGCCGTAACAACTACAACATCGTTGAGCGTGACAGCGGTACAGTAAAATGGACAGCAAGTCGTGTGGACTTAGTATTTGGTTCAAACTCCATTCTACGTGCTTATGCTGAAGTCTATGCACAAGATGACAACAAAGAGAAATTCGTAAAAGACTTTGTTAAAGCTTGGGTCAAAGTGATGAATGCAGATCGTTTTGATCTCGCCTAATCCATATGATATTTTAAATGAAAGAAAATAAAGAACCCTCGTGGTTCTTTATTTTTATATAAAACGCAAAATATTAGTAGAAAAATAATCATGCCAAATCAAATCCAACAATTGATTCAAGAACACAACATGATCCTATTCGATGCGCAGTGTGTGCTCTGCTCCGCTTGGGCTGACTTCATGATCAAACATGACCATCAAACTCAATTCAAATTAGTCTCTGTTCAGTCTCAACTAGGACAACAAATTCTTAGAAAATATCAATTTCCAACTGACCATTTTGAAACCATGATTTTGCTAGAAAAAGGTCAGCTTTATACCGAATCAACTGCTTTTTTGCGGATCATGCAGCGTCTCGATTTCCCTTATTCCAGTTTAAAATACGGCAAACTGCTTCCAAAAAAGTTACGCGACTTTGCCTATCGTCGCATCGCATTAAATCGTTATCGGCTATTTGGCAAAACTGAGCACTGCTATGTTGTTGGTTCAGATGTGGAATCGCACTTTTTATTAGATGAGAAATTAAAATGAAGAATGCTGAAATGGCGCTTCATCGTATCTTAAAATTTTGTCAGTTGATGATTGCGCTACTTTGGATTTATCAAGGGTTATTTCCCAAATTCATCTTTCAAGTCGCTGATGAAAAGGTATTATGGCAGTTCATACATATCCCGACATCCTATATCACCGATATGATTGTTTTATCAGGGATTGCAGAAATTATTTTTGGAAGTCTATTCTTATTTATCAAACATCAGTATTTACATTATCTGAATTTATTGGGTTTGACCCTCTTATTGCTCTGCGTTCTATTGATTTATCCAGACAGGATTTATCAAGCATTCAATCCTGTCGTTATGAATTTGGGGTTAGGTAGTCTCTCAGTCATCGCACTTTGGTGCATTGATGCTCAAAAAGTTAAGCCCGAATAAAATGACCTTCACGAATACAATAAAAAGGATTAACCAATTTTGAAGAAGACTTCATCGCTTGCTGTAGTTCATGCTCTGGCGCATCGCGCTTTTCATCCGTAAGCTGAAAAGTTCGATAATGAATCGCCAAGGAACGATGTGCGTGTAAATCCAAATGTGCATGGAACGCATCTTGCGGGTTCATATGTACATAACGCATCAATTTTCGTGGCTCATACGCCCCGATTGGT
Organism: Acinetobacter sp. COS3; assembly: GCF_000475335.1. Classification (NCBI taxonomy): domain Bacteria; kingdom Pseudomonadati; phylum Pseudomonadota; class Gammaproteobacteria; order Moraxellales; family Moraxellaceae; genus Acinetobacter; species Acinetobacter sp. COS3. Next base: position 145,051 of record NZ_AXCD01000012.1, on the reverse strand, counting down.
AGTAGCGCAACTCGTGCATCTCCATAACGCTCATGGATCTGTTTAAAGTGGCCTGCATAACCTGTATCACCAGCAAAGAAACAGTGTCCAGTTTTTGCCAATAACGAAAATCCCCCCCAAAGTGCTCTATTTTGATCTCGGATTCCACGTCCTGAGGCATGTTGCGCTGGTGTGTATGCAATCTTCAACTCATCATGGAACGGAATTTCTTGCCACCAATCCATTTCAATCACATGCAAATGTTTGGGCATATAGTGACTATTGCCTAAGCCTGTGTAGATTGGCATCTCGAATTTTTCATGCAACCATTCTAAAGTCGCAAGATCCATATGATCGTAGTGATTGTGGCTCAATAGTACGCCATGAATCGTAGGTAAATGCTCAAGTGCGATTCCAGCAGGACAAGCACGCTGCGGCCCTTGCCCTTGTTTAGGACTCACATATTCACACCAAACTGGATCAGTCAAAAAGTTATATGGCCCAATTTGAATCAAGACTGTGGCATGACCAACAAACCAGATTTGCCAGTTATTGAGGTCTGCTTCGGGTCGATTTTGCGGAAGCTCCAACATATGGTTACGCATGTTCCATTCATGCGAACGGTCAACATTCCACGTATAAGATTTACGTGTCGCAAGCCAAGTCAGTAATCCTTTTCGATCAAAAGGGGTTAGACGCTTTTCCAAATTATAAAAGCGATCAACACCACAATGATCAGATGTTTCATGTGGAAATGGAGGTTTCCCAAAAGTATGGCTCAAGCAAGATTGGGTCGGCAATTGATAGGTTAATGTCGGCTTATCTTTCATGTACTTCTTCTATAATGAAATCTGATCATCTTTAGCATCAATGAATAAGCTTAAAATGATAACGGAATATCACTCTAACTTTTTTCAAATCAATCTATTGTATGAGTTTTGAGAGGGTTTGATTACAGTTAAACGATCAAATTTGATCCTAACATAACGTTTTTAGTTATGCTGATTTTCTTTACTTGAGTCAATACAAATTTAAGTTATTGCTAAGCTTCATGATCTAGATTACTCCTATCGAATGCTTAATTTTTTAATACATTTTTTATATTTTAAAATGAAGCATATTGTATAAAAAAGCAGCTACTATATAATCCGCCACACAGAACGACTTTCGAATACCCATACTTTTAAAAATAACAGTAAGACATACTTGGATCAGTCTTATGGAATTACGACATTTACGCTATTTCATCACCGTTGCAGAAGAACTTAGTTTTAGCAAAGCTGCAATCAAACTTCACACCGCTCAACCATCTTTGAGCCAGCAAATCAAAGATCTGGAAGATGATGTTGGTGTGCAGTTGTTTCACCGTACCAAACGCAAAGTAGAGCTGACCGAAGAGGGTCATGTATTTTTGGAACAAGCTCGCTTAACCTTAAATCAAGCGGATAAAGCGGTAACAATGGCTCGCCAAGTCGCAGCGGCAAAAGTACAATTTCTTCGTATCGGTTTTGTGCCATCGGCTGAAATACGGATTTTTCCTTATATTATTCCACGCTTGAGAGTCAAAATTCCTAAGCTTCAAATCCGAACACTCAACTTAAAAGAAAGTGATCAAATTAATGAATTAAAGAAAGGCGATTTAGACATTATTTTTATAAATCAAGATTTTCAAAATGATACCTTTGCGAGCCAACTCGTACTGAAAGAGCCTTTGATTTTTATGCTACCCAAACGACATCCTCTAGCGAATGCAGATGAAATCACAACGGATCAACTCAACGGCTTAGACCTTACGATTCTTTCACACAAACTATCTCAGCCACTCGCAAAAACGATTTTGCAGTTTATCGATCAGCATCAAATTAAGTTCAAAACCATCCATGAAGCCAACGGTATTGCGGAAAGCATCGAAGCCGTAGATTCAGGACAAAGTTGTGCTATTTTGCCATCATATATGCAAGCATTGGCAACCGAGAAGGTCGTAGTGAAAGCCTTAAATCATGCATTGCCTTGCTTAGATGTATTTATGAGCTTCAATAAAATCTCATCGAATGAAACGACTGAACAATTCTTAGAAGAAATTCGGCTGGTTTTTGATTTGGATCAATTTCCACTTTATGCAAGTTAAAAAAAGCCGACTTCGTCGGCTTTTGATTGATGATCACTTAAGCATTGCTAAAAACCGCAGCAAACTTTTGGAAACCTGGTCGTTTGGAAATGTGTTCTAAATAACGTTCAATCGCTGGATGTGATTGCACTTCATTCATTTTTAATTGCCAAAATAGCATTGCCGCTACCGAAACATCTGCTGCGGTAAATTGCTCACCACATAAATAAGGACTCGCCTCACCCACCCCCTGCACAAAAGCATTATAAGCATCTTCATAGTCACCATAACCGACAGACATTTTTTGCTCTGCTTTCACATCAATGCCCAGCATTTTATTGGTAGATGCGGCTTCCCAAGGACCAGAGATAAAGAATAACCAACGATAATACAGCCCACGTTTGGGATCATTCAATGCTGGTGCTAAACCTTTCTCTGCAAATTTATCTGCTAAATAAGCGCAAATTGCATCAAGTTCATACACCACCACATCACCATCGACCAAAACAGGGACTTTGCCAAATGGATTGATTTTTAGATACTCAGGTGACTTCATTTCTGTCTGATAAGCCACCTCAATGCGTTCACACTCAACACCTAATTCAATCAGTAACCAGTCTACAACCACACCGCGAGACATATTATTGGTATAAAGTTTAAGTGCCATTTTGATATTTCCTTGTTTGTTGGTTTTATCTAAATTTAATGGCTGTGATTGTCAGTTTTTGTCAGTAGTCGCACGACAAACTTCTTGTGTCCACCATTGTTGAAATAATTGTTGTTTAAATTCTGGGTAAAGTTCTTGGCTGAGGCTCAATTGCTGGATGCGATCAATTCGAAAGTGCCTAAAACCATCACGCAGTTCACACCAAGCTGCAAGCACGATGCGATCATTAAAATAACCTAAAGCAAAAGGCCACAAAACTCTAGAGCTGATTCTTTGCTGTTCATCAGCGTAATCCACGGTGATTTTAACTTGTTGTCGAATCGCTAAACGAACTTGTTCCACCAGCATTTCATTGACAGGTAGCCATGCTGTAATTGATCTCAATGTGGTTTGCTCTAATAAATGCTGGCAGTGTTCAGGTAACACGGCATTTAACTTCGCTAGAACGGCTTTGGAAGCAGATTTTAAAGCTTGATCTGGAATATCATTTAGCCAATTTAACGCTAGGAAAATGGCCTCAATTTCGGTTTCATTCAAGGTCATTGGCGGCAACAAAAAATCTTCTTTAAGCTGAAAGCCTAAACCCGCCGCCGCATCAATATTCACACCTTGATCACGTAAGGTTTCAATATCTCTGTACACACTGCGCTGACTGATCTGCAATCGCTCTGCTAACACCTGTGCTGTGACTGGATAATGATATTCTCTTAAAAGTTGCAGCAGATTGAGCAAACGAATTGAGCGTGACATGAAATTCCTATTGTTATTATTCAAAAGCTGAAAATGGAAGTTCCTCTCCATCGTTATTATTTTTAGGCTTGTTCCATCATAAATGACTTATAAAATGATGGAACAAGCTTCATATATAATCTACTAAGCCTCAGTTAACACTGTAGCTTGTATGCTTGTTTGTAAATAACGATGTAACTCAGACACATTATTTGCAATTGTTAAGGGTTGATACTGCTCTAAGATTGAAATGCTATGCACACCATAGCTCACGCCAATACGTGGCATATTTAGATTTTGTGCCATCTCGAGATCATAACTGGTATCCCCCACCATAATCGCACGTTCAACAGCCACATCTAATTCCGCTAAGATTTGCTCTAACATCAATGGATCAGGTTTCGACTTGGTTTCACTCGCAGCACGAGTAATGTCAAAAATGTTATGGCTCTCCGTTTGACTTAACACTCGATCTAAACCTTTACGACTTTTTCCAGTAGCAACCGCAAGCTTTAAACCCTGCTGCTTAAGCTCAGTCAGTAATTCAGCCACACCTGCAAACCAAGCATCGCCTTTAGAATTGGCAACGTAATGATCCGCATAACATTGCAAAATATCTTGCTGCAAATGTGGTACTTGAGGAAATAATGTTTGCATTACTTCAGGTAAACCTAGACCAATAATACTTTTAGCTGCTTCATCCGTAAGTGGTTGTTGAAATTGTTGTGCTGCATATTGCAGACTTGCCACAATTTGCCCTACCGAATCGAATAAGGTTCCGTCCCAATCGAAAATCACCAGTTCGATTTTTTGACTCATTTCTGCTTTCTCAACTCATCGACCACTTGCTGCATATCATCAGGCATTGGTGCTTCAATCACAGGATAATTAGGGATTTCTAAACGCAATGCATGTAAGCATAAACGTCTTGCTTCTGGCCCTGTATAGGCACTGTTATGTCCATATTTATCGTCACCCACCAGTGGATGACCAATACTTAAACCATGCACACGAATTTGATGTGTACGTCCCGATAATGGTGAAGCATGTACTAAGGTTGCTGCCTTATAACGTTCAATGACTTTCCATTCCGTTTTACTTGGCTTACCGTCTTTGCTGACACGCACACGACGTTCGCCATTGGCCAGCTCATAACGCAACAGAGGTGCATCAATCAACTGCTGATCTAAGCTGACCTGACCTTTAACAATTGCAGCATAGGTTTTCTTAATTTTATGTTCACGAAGTAAATCTTGCAGTAATTTCAGCGTACTACGCTTTTTACTGATCATCACCAAACCAGAAGTATCACGGTCAATACGATGGATCAGTTCTAAATACTTTTTCCCTGTCGCAGCGCGTAAAGCTTCAATCAAACCGTAAGCCACACCACTACCACCATGCACAGCAATGCCTGAAGGTTTGTTCACGACTAATAGACCTTCATCCTCATACACGACTCGGCTGAGTAGGCTTTGTGCCACACTATCACTCACTGGTGCAGCTGTTTCGTCTTTTTGTTCATAACGGATCGGTGCGACACGGATCTGGTCACCAATACTTAAACGAGTCTCTGCTTTTATTCTTTTTTTATTAACGCGTACTTGTCCTTCACGAATCAAACGATAGATTCGACTTTTGGGAACACCTTTTAATCGGGTAAATAAAAAGTTATCTATTCGCTGCCCGTCTTGATGCTCATCCACGTCAAACCAAGTGACACTTTGCCATTGTTGTGTAGAATTCATACGCTCGATTAATCCAAGATTTGCTAAATATGATTAAAAAATGATCATTTAGCTAAGTTATTTCACAAGAAACCTAAACTTAGCCCATAGGCAGATGCTGCAAGGTTTGGTATATTCAGCGCACGGATACCACCGTAAGTGAGTATCAAATCGGAAATTTTATTTTAGATAAAATTTTAAATCGAAGAGATATTCACCAACAACTCGGATAGGTCCTAAAGAATTATGCCGACGCCGAAGGCTTATTATATCGGCAAAATGGCAAACTGTTGCGTTTAATTGTGCATCTGCACATACAGTTTGTTCAGAAAAAATATGTCGCCAGCAATTTGCTGGTTATTAAACGTAAACTGATCCACATCAGACAATTTGCTCCCTGATGTCGCATTCAGGCTAAAGCGTTGATGCATTGGAACTGCCAGGCAGAGATACGATGATCATTCCGTATCGAGACTTCCAGATGGATCGACTTCAATGCTTAATGACAGTGAAAGTCACCATCCAATGCACCGCTCACCCGCCAGTGAAGCGTACAGGAAACTTTGGTTATGTCGGGTTGAGTGATATTTCACAGATGCAAAACATGGATGAAATATCAATTACCCTAAGATTGAAGCAATATTGCTAACATCGAAATAACGGTATCAAAGCCCAAACTGGATACTAACAGTCAGTGGTTTCAGAGCATCGTACATAAAGTTGCTTCTGAGTCTTGATCGCGCCAATTTGATGTTTGCTCAAACGTAATGAGCCCGTTGTTTGTGTGCATCACTATTAGGTGTCACACCCATGAAACGTATGTTGATTAATGCAACTCACGCCGAAGAAGTTCGCGTTGCACTTATCACTGGTAATCGTCTTTACGATTTCGATTTAGAGAATCGTACTCGTGAACAAAAAAAATCAAATATCTATAAAGGCCATGTCACTCGCGTTGAACCATCTTTAGAAGCGGTTTTCGTTGAGTACGGCGCACAGCGTCAAGGCTTTTTATCAATGCGAGAAATCGCAAACTCATATTTCAAAGCTGATCCTCGTCAAACATCAAACATTCGTGAATTGATCACTGAAGGGACTGAGCTACTGGTTCAAGTTGAAAAAGAAGAACGTGGCAACAAAGGTGCTGCGCTTTCGACGTTCATTTCACTTGCTGGTCGTTATCTCGTTTTGATGCCAAACAATCCGAAAGGTGGCGGTATCAGCCGTCAAATTTCAGGTTCAGTACGCGAAGAGTTAAAAGAAATTTTAGCATCACTCAATGTTCCTCGTGGCATGAGTGTGATCGTTCGTACTGCTGGTATCGGTCGTACACAAGAAGAGTTACAACTCGACTTACAACATTTGTTAGACCTTTGGGCTCAAATTCAAAGTTCTGCAAGTTCTGGCCCTTCTCCGATGTTGGTTCATCAAGAAGCAGGTGTAGTGACACGTGCTATTCGTGATTACTTACGTGATGACGTTGCAGAAATTTTAATTGACAGCGAGCAAGCCTATAACGAAGCTTATAACTTTGTAAAAGCAGTGATGCCTCGTCAGCTCGACAAATTAAAAACTTATACCTTGAATGAGCCTTTATTTGCTCATTTTGGTATCGAAAGCCAAATCCAGACTGCGTATGAGCGTGAAGTAAAACTTCCATCTGGCGGTTCAATCGTGATTGACCAAACAGAAGCATTGGTATCTATCGACATTAACTCTGCAAAATCAACACGCGGACACGATGTTGAAGAGACTGCATTAAATACCAACTTAGAAGCAGCCGAAGAAATCGCACGTCAACTTCGTTTACGTGATATTGGCGGTTTAGTCGTAATCGATTTCATCGATATGACCAAAGATCGTAACCAGCGTATGGTTGAAGCGAAACTTCGTGAAGCAACACAAAGTGATCGTGCACGTATCCAGTTTGGTCAACTTTCACGTTTTGGTCTCATGGAAATGAGCCGTCAACGTTTGCGTCCATCTTTGGAAGAAGCAACAGGTTATGTATGCCCACGCTGCCATGGCACAGGCATGGTTCGTGACTTACGTTCGTTGTCTCTTTCAATTATGCGTAAAGTTGAAGAAATCGCGCTACGTGAGCGTCAAGGTGAAGTACAAGTTGAAGTGCCTGTTGAAATCGCTGCATTCTTATTGAATGAAAAGCGTCACAGCCTTGTTTACTTAGAACAAACTTCTAATGTACGTGTAACAGTACTTCCTCATCCGCATTTAGAAACGCCACACTACGAAATTCAATACAACCCAGCAGGCTTTGCACCATCTAGCTATGAACGTACTGAAGCGACTCGTTCAAGCGAAAAAGAATTGGGGTATGAATCTTCTGAATGGCATTTAGAAGATGCTGAGCATAACCACCCTGCACCTGCTCAAAACAATGCAGCACCACAAAAGAAAGCTGCTCAGCAACAGCAAACAGCTCAGCCTAAACAAAACCAAGCGGCAGCTCAAAAATCAGCTAGCCCTTGTGCATGGTTAGAGAATTTGTTTGTTCAAAAACAAGCTCAAACGACTGACCAATCACGTTCTGCGCAAAATGCAGCAGCAGCGATTGAGCAAATGATCAACAACGGCGCAGTAAGCCGTGGTCAATTTGGTCAAGTCAACACACCTGCAACAGTAGAAACTACTGCTCAAGCAGGTAACAACAATGCTTACATGGCTCAAGCACCAGCGAAACAAGAAACACGTGAGCAATTTGAAAAGGATGAAAAACCGCATCGTCCAAATCAAAACCAGAAAAAACGTAAGCACAAAGAGCAACGTGAACAGCATTCACAAGCACATGAACAACAAAATCAAGTTCATGAAGAAGTTGTTCAGCTTTCACGCCAAGAACAGCGTCAAGAGCAACGTGAATTAAAACGTCAGCAAAAACGCCAACAGCAGCACGAACCTCAAAACCAGCAACAGCATCATGAAGCTGCAAACGGTAATGATGCTGCGCCAGTGCCACGTCGTGATCGTAATAATCAGCAACGACCGAATCGTCCAAACCGTCATCGCGATCAAAGTGTCTTAAATGAGACGCCTGCTCAAGCAGAATCAACAAACAATCCTCAACAAGTAAAAGTTGATGTTGTTGATGCGCCACGTGCAGAGTCAATGAACACTGCCTTGATCGTGAATATTGACCAAGGTCAAAGTGAAATTGTGGCAATTAACCCACAACAACCAGCTGTGGAAAAAGCTGCACCAAAAGCTGAGTCCGTTGCTCCTGCCGTAGTCGAGACCGTTGAGACTGCACCTGTTCAAGAAGAACAAGTTGTCGTTGAAACAACGCCTGCTCCTGAAGAAGCACAAGCGCCTGTAAAACGTGCAAGTAATGATCCTCGCTCTCGTCGCCGTCAACGTGGCGCTCAAACTGAGCAAAAAGCCGCTGCGAAAGTTGCGCCGTCGCAAATTCCTACGCTGGGTCAACACACACTTGGTAGCTTGATTCGTCATGTCTATGGTGAAGATTGCACAATTTTGATTGAGCAATTTGGTCTTGTTACAACCTTCAACCGTGCTTTACAAAAGTTCTCTGAACAATATGCAAGTACGCTAGTTGCTGAAACAACAGTAGTTGAAGAAAAACGTCCTGTAACTCGTGATGCTGAGCTTCCTAGTCAAAAACCGACTGAGGACGTTGAGCCTGCACCAGTGCTTGCATTAACACCTCCTGAAGCTCCAGCTGCTCGTGTTGCGAATGATCCACGCGAACGTCGTCGTTTGGCAAAACTCGCTGCGGAACAAGCCAAAGAAGCTCATATCGCTTCAAACGCTACACCTACAACAGTTGAAAGCACTGAGGCTAAGGAAGAAGCACCTGCGCCAGTAGTAGCTGAAACTGAAGTGGTTGCAGAGCCAGCAGCACCAGAGCAACAACCTCTAGAGTTAGCAACAACTGATGTAGAAAAAGCACCAGAAACTGAAGTTGCAGCAACGAAAGAAGAGACGGCTAAAGAAGCCGTTGTCGTTGAAGAAACTGTGGCTGTAGAAGCAGCACCCAAAAAAGTAAAAGCTGAAGAGAAATCTGAAGCCGTTACGGAAAAGGTGGATGCTGAAGACGAAGCTGCTCAAATCGAGAAAGAAAAATCGAGCCGCCCTCGCCGCCCGCGTGGTCGTCCACCGAAAAAGAGCACAGCTAGCAATGAGTAATTTGCTAAATTGCACACAATAAGCAAAAGCCTAGTCATTTCGATGACTAGGCTTTTTTGTTATTTTGTCAAATTAGGTTGATTGCTCTAGGGACTTACCATTAAAAACAGCATCAACAACAATGATGTTAAATGGTTGTGTTCCATACAGATAGCCATTTTTGGATTGATCGAAAAATAAATAGGATTGATATGAGCCAAACTACGCAGACCGATATTATTACTCTTGGTGATGTCGCAACTCGACTTCCAAACTTCATCACTAAAGTACCTCATATCCTGAATGGTCTTAAACAAGCATACTTGCGAACACCAACTTCTCCAGCGGGTTTGGGGATTGCCTTTGAAAAAGCTGTAAAACGTAATCCACAAGGTATCGCACTGTTATTTGAAGATCAAAGCTACAGCTATCAAGCGTTAAATGAATGGGCAAACCAAATTGCGCATTACTATTTATCTATTGGTGCTAAAAAAGGTGATGTTGTTGCAGTGATGGTTGAAAACCGTCCTGAACTGATTGCTTCGATCGTGGCTTTAGCCAAAATCGGCGTCACAATCGCATTAGTCAACACATCACAAGTTGGTAAAGTACTGGCTCACAGTATTAACTTGGTTAATCCAATTGCAGTCATTGCGGGTGAAGAAGTTCGCGCAGCGATAGACGAAACCCGTGCAGACTTAAATGTTGCTCCAGATCGTTTTCATTGGTTTGCAGATCAAGAAACGCGTAAAAATTCAGGTACTGCCCCTCAAGGCTATATCAACCTTGCTCAACAAATTGATCAATTTCCAAAGTTCAATCCATCAACCACGCGTACGGTTACGGGTAAAGATGGCTTATTCTATATTTACACCTCTGGTACGACAGGCTTACCAAAAGCAGTGATCTTTACGCACAGCCGTTGGACATTGGCATATGGAACTTATGGCCATATCTTGAATCTAGGTAAAGATGATGTGATGTATGTAACACTACCGCTTTATCATGCAACAGGTGTTGTTGTGTGTTGGTGTGGTGTGATTGCAGGCAGCGCAACACTTGCGGTACGTCGTAAATACTCGACTAGCGGCTTCTGGAAAGATGTTCAAAAATTCAATGCTTCTGCGATTGGTTATGTAGGCGAACTCTGCCGTTACTTAATTGATGCACCAGAAACAGAGTTGGATCGTGCTCACCGTGTAACCAAAATGATTGGTAACGGTATGCGTCCAAATATCTGGGGCAAATTCAAAGATCGTTTTGGTGTTCAAGAAGTCCTCGAACTTTATGCATCAAGCGAAGGTAACGTTGGCTTCAGTAATATTTTCAACTTTGATAATACTGTAGGTTTTTCTCCAACGCCTTATGCAATCGTTGAATTTGATAAAGAGAAAAATGAACTTGTACGTGACAAAAAAGGTTACTGCAAGAAAGTGAAAACAGGCGAAGTTGGTTTACTTATCGGTAAGATCACTAGCCGTTCTCCTTTTGATGGCTATACAGACCCTGAGAAAAATAAATCTGTGATTTTGAAAGATGTGTTCACTAAAGGTGATTCATATTTCAATACAGGTGATTTGGTACGTGATATCGGTTTCCGCCATGCACAATTTGTAGACCGTCTTGGCGACACTTTCCGTTGGAAAGGTGAAAATGTTTCTACAACCGAAGTTGAAAACATGGTTTGTGAATATGACAAGATCGCTGAGGCTGTCGTATACGGTGTAGAAATCCCAAATACCAATGGTCGTGCTGGTATGGCAGCAATCACGCTTGTTGACGGTGTAGAGCTCAATGAAACAGATTTAGCAGAGATGGTGAACGTATTTAAAAAATGCTTACCGTCATACGCAATTCCTGTTTTCTTACGCATACAAGCAAAAGTTGAAACGACAGGTACATTCAAATACCAAAAGAATAAACTTAAAGAAGAAGCGTTTAATCCAAGCAAAACTTCTGAACGTTTATTGGTTTTATTACCGAGCGCAACAAGTTATTGTGATGTAAGTACTGAGATTTTTGACAATATTCAAAGTTATCAATACCGTTTCTAGTTTATTTTTTAGCTAAACAAGAGGAAATCGTGCTTTTTATAAACAATCATGCACATGTTTTTAAATTTCCTCTTGTGTTAGCTGAATAAGTTGCTAGAATACGCAACATCAAAACGAGATGGGTCGTTAGCTCAGTTGGTAGAGCAGCGGACTTTTAATCCGTTGGTCCCGCGTTCGAGTCGCGGACGACCCACCATTTAATGTTTTGTTAGTTTGTAAAATGTATTTTACAAATGCCTGCAAGAGGTTTAACGTCATAGAAAATCATAGATTTTCCTTTATGACAAAGTAAAAAATATTTTACTTATCCTCGTTCAGGGTCGTTAGCTCAGTTGGTAGAGCAGCGGACTTTTAATCCGTTGGTCCCGCGTTCGAGTCGCGGACGACCCACCATATTCTAAAAAGCCTCATCATAAATGATGAGGCTTTTTATTTTGTCTAATTTATTTTTCCAAATGATGACAAATAAATTTAAATTGCTTTAAGCATCCTTGCTCAAAGCATTCCTATCATTACATTATAAAAATGCTTCTAGGACTGAGTTTAAGAAAATATGCCCTTGTGCTGTGCAAGCTAAGATAGCAGGGTCTTCAAGCAATAATTTTTTGTCGCGTAATTGTGTTAGAACATCATCCAAATCACGCAACGCTAAACCTGTCCGTTCTTCATAAAGTTCAGCAGGCACACCTTCATTTAAACGTAGCGCATTCATCATAAATTCAAAGGGTAATTCGTCTGATTCAATTCGTTTCATTTGCACATGATCAGCAGGAACTTTAGCTAAGTAATCTTTGGGCAAGCGTGTCTTCTGAAAGCGGTAAATCCCATCAGAACGCGTCACTTTACCATGTGCCCCAGCCCCAATTGCCAAATAGTCTCCAAACTGCCAATAATTTAGATTGTGTGTAGATGGCTTTTCCTTACGCCATGCAGAGACTTCATAATTTACATAGCCATTTGCAATAAGATAGGCCTCACCTTTCTCCTGAATATGCTCTAAAACTTCATCTTGTGGCAATATAGGCTGAGTTCTAAAGAAAACAGTATTTGGCTCAATGGTTAACTGATACCAGCTAATATGCGTCGCTCCATGCGTTACAGCTAATTTTAGATCTTTGAGCGCTTGTTCTTCTGTCTGCTCTGGTAAACCATGCATTAAATCGACATTGACACGCTCGAAGCCTGCCTGACGCGCCTGCTGAATTGCATCCAAAGCATTATCTGCTGAATGAATCCGCCCTAAGCGCTGTAAATGATCAGCATCAAAACTTTGTACACCGAGCGATAAACGATTAACTCCAGTCGCAAGATAATCTGCAAAAGGATCATGCTCAACTGTTCCCGGATTGGCTTCCAGTGTAATTTCACAATCGGCTTCAAAATCCAATCGAGTTTTAAGTTGATCGAATAACCACTGATAGCCTTGTGCTGAGATTAAAGACGGCGTTCCACCACCAATAAACACACTATGAATTGCACGACCTTGAGCCATTTCTATCTGTGTTTCAAAATCAGCCACCAAAGCCGCAAGATATTGTTGCTCCAAATCCATAGATAACTGCCCATCAGGAACAGCATGCGAATTGAAATCACAATAAGGACATTTACGCACACACCAAGGCATATGGATATACAGAGAAAGTGGAATTTTTGCTGGATTTAAATGACTCAAAGTAGAAGCTCAATAACAGAACTTTTCTATTTTAACATGACTCTCTCAATCAGCTTATTATCATCACTTCACGATTCAGTTAGACTGTGATTACAAAGAACAATTAGATTGATAATATGATGAAAATCTCTAGCCAATTGCTATTTATTCTCCCCCTTGCGTTAGGTGTTGGAATTGCAATGGCATTTCAAACAGCAATCAATGCTCAATTCCGAGAACATTTACATTCTCCGCTTCAGGCCGCATTTCTTTCATTTCTTGTTGGCACAGTTATTTTGGCTTTTTTAGTCTATTTTCAGGATGTATCTAAACCAAATTTAAGTGAACTTTCAAATATTCCGTGGTATTTATGGATCGGCGGTTGCCTTGGGGTTTATGCCATTAGTATGAGCATTTATACTGCGCCTAAGCTCGGTTTTTTGACTTTTTCTGGTTTAGTCATTTTTGGGCAACTGGTGATTTCAATGTTACTTGATCATTTTGGCTGGATAGGTACGGACAAAACGCCTATAAACTGGCAGCGTTTGCTTGGCGGTATTATTATTTTTATCGGTGTGTTACTCACCTTACAGCGTTAGGGCCGTAGCCCCTAACTCTCCTTTATTTTTATAAGAGTATTTTTTGTGTCTCACACTTCCACGACGCGCTATGAATTGAAGCAATTATTCCATTTGATGCTTCCTATTCTGATTACTCAATTTGCTCAAGCTGGTTTAGGCCTGATTGATACCATTATGGCAGGGCATCTTTCCGCTGCTGACCTTGCAGCGATTGCTGTTGGTGTCGGTTTATGGATTCCTGTTATGTTGCTGTTTGCAGGGATTATGATTGCCGCTACGCCGCTCGTTGCGGAAGCGCGTGGTGCGAAAACACCTGAAAAAATTCCAACGATTGCTCGCCAATCTTTGTGGGTCGCTTTCATCCTCGGTATTTTGGCAATGCTGATCTTGCAGGCGATGCCAATGCTTCTACCACTTTTCGGCGTACCAGAAGCCTTATTACCTAAAGCGAGCTTATTCTTGCATGCGATTGGCTTTGGTATGCCCGCGGTAATGATGTATGCAGCATTACGCAGTTACTCCGAGGCCTTAGGCCATCCACGTCCTGTTACGGCAATTAGCCTAATCGCGTTACTTGTCCTCATCCCGCTGAACTTTATCTTTATGTATGGATTTGGGCCAATTCCTGCATTGGGGAGTGCTGGATGCGGTTTTGCTACAGCAATTCTACAATGGTTAATGTTCATCACTTTGGCGATCTACATCTCTAAAGCAAAAGCATATAAACAAGCACCTATTTTCACTCAATGGGAAAAAATTGATCCGTATTGGGTCAAAAGAATACTCAAGCTTGGTTTTCCAATTGGACTCGCAGTTTTCTTCGAAGTTAGTATTTTCAGTACAGGCGCATTGGTCCTCAGCCCATTAGGCGAAAATGCAATTGCTGCACATCAAATTGCCATTTCCGTGACTTCTCAATTGTTCATGATTCCATTGTCTCTAGCCATTGCACTCACCATTCGTGTGGGAATGTATTATGGTGAAAAGAATTGGCTTGCCATGCGACAAGTTCAAAAAGTAGGGTTATTGAGCGCAACATTCTTTGCAGCCTGTACGATGACATTGATCGCGGTTGCACGCCCATACATCGTGGCAATTTACACAGATGACCTTCAAGTGATTCCTGTTGCTATGTATTTACTTTGGTTTGCCATGGCATATCAACTCATGGATGCTTGGCAAGTCAGTGCCGCAGGATGCTTGCGTGGTATGCAAGATACACAAGCACCGATGTGGATTACGTTGATGGCGTATTGGGTGATCGCCTTTCCAATCGGGCTGTATTTAGCACGCTATACCGTTTGGGGTGTCGCAGGTGTTTGGTTAGGATTGATTATTGGTTTAACCATCGCATGTGTATTACTTATTGGGCGATTGTATTTAAACAATAAACGCTTAGCCAACCTCCTTTAGATATTTTTTCTAGTGAAGCTGTGAGTCTCACCACAGCTCTCAAGAGAATTAAAATATCAAGAAGAATAAAAATAAAATGTACTCAACAACCTAAAATCACCTTAGATGCTCAAGCACTCCCCTCTTTTAAAGATAATTTAGGGGAGATTTTTAAATTACATCACTTAACATTTTGTTATAGGCAATTTAAGTTTTGTCGCCTATGATCAAAGTATCAATTTAAAACTGGATCGTATGAGGTCAAGCGAAATGGCGAAGCATGCAAGTTCACCCAGTAAACGTTTTCTAAAACTCGCTGGTATGACCGCAAGTATTGCGACCAAAAGCGTCGCCAACTCCATTCGCAATCTCAATGCAGACGAAGAACAAAAAAATGCAGCACGAAGCCAACTCTTTCAAGATATCGGATTACAAATTGCTGATACCTTAGGTGAAATGAAAGGCGCGGTAATGAAAGTCGGTCAAATCGCCTCACAGTACAAAGATATTTTCCCACCCGAAGTCGCTAAAGCAATTGCCAAACTACAACGCCAAGCGCCAGCAATGCCTTTCACTGCAATTAAACAGCAAGTTGAAAAAGAGCTAGGTAAACCCTTAACTGAAGTATTTAGCTCTTTTGAAGCAGAGCCTTTTGCTGCTGCATCAATTGGACAAGTGCATCGTGCAGTGCTACCGAATGGTCAATCAGTTGTGGTAAAAGTACAATATCCAGGGGTCGACGATGCATGTGAAAGTGATTTAAAACAAGTCCGCCTTGCACTTCGTCTCATGGGTGTTTTAAAAATTGATAAAAAATTACAAGACCAACTTTTTAAAGAAATTCAAGATAGTTTATCTGCTGAACTTAATTATGAAATTGAGGCACAAAATCTCGAAGTCTTTAAAACATTTCATGAAAAACTCGATGACCAAGTCATTATACCGACGGTCTATAAAGAGTATTCTTCTCGTCGCGTACTCACACTCAGCTTAGAGCAAGGCGAATCTATTGAAACGGCGAGTACATGGTCAGTCGAAACACGCAATCAAATTGGTCGACGTTTAATTCGTGCTTTGGGTCAAGAAATGTTTTTCTTAAAACGTTTTCACTGTGACCCCCATCCAGGGAATTTTGCATTCCGAGAAGATGGCAGCATCATCATTTATGACTACGGCAGTGTAAAAACCCTTTCACCTGAAATCATTCAGCATTTTAAAGCATTGGTAAATGCAGCTCGCCAAGAAGATATTAATCAGGTTGAAAATCTACTGGTTGAGCTACATTCGATTGCTGAAAAGCAAAAATTTCCAAGCGAGCTTTATGTCCAGTGGATCGAAATCCTGCTGCGTCCATTAAGCACACATTACGATTTTGCTGAAAATTCATCTCATCACGATGGCATGAGACTGGTGAAGAAATCATTAAAATATTGGGATGTCTTTAAACCATCACCTGATACGCTGATGGTGAATCGAACGATTTCTGGGCATTACTGGAATCTCATTCACCTGAAAGTGCATGACAATTTGAATGATCTTTTTGAAGAACTGGTACCAAATTATTAAACCCATCCTACTTTTCATCGGCGAATTTAAAAGAAGCTGTATTATTTAAATGTATAAATAATACAGCTTGAAGTTTCATAAATTGACTCCACATATTGTTATATTATAACATTTCCTTATAAATTAGGAGTATTTGAAAATGCGTAAAGATATCCACCCTACATACCAACAAGTTCTATTTCATGACACCAATGCGGATGCTTATTTCTTAATTGGTAGTACGCTTCAAACCAAGCAAACTAAAGAATATCAAGGTAAAGTTTATCCATACGTTACGCTGGATATTTCAAGCGCATCACACCCGTTTTATACAGGTGAACAACGTCAGGCGAGCAATGAAGGTCGTGTTGCAAGCTTTAATAAACGCTTTGGTCGTTTTAACCGCAAGGGTTAATCTTATTTTAAGTTTCACCCATTAGGCTGTAATTATTCGAAGTCTAAGGCAATCTCCTCCGCTTAGACTTCTTTTTTTATGCCTAAAATTCAAATCTCGTTTTCAGATTGTCCAACGAAACCAAACTCAATGGGTGCTTTGACATAAAACAAAGAGATTTCTTTGCTATTCAAATAATCTAACAATTCCTTTGCTTGATCCTCTGTCACAGCAAACTGAACTTGTACTGGGCGATCCGCAAGTTCAAAGAAATGTCCAGAATGCAATTGACCGTGATGGTCTAAACCTTCGACAGCACTTAACATTGTTGCACCTCTTAGATTCATTTGCTTCGCGACACTAAACAACCACTCATTCATGGACTGCCCCTGATAAGTTCGATTTTGGGCAGTATAAAAAGTAATTAAAAATCCATTCATTTTGACTATTCCCCCAACTAGGCCGCGCTTAACCACTGATGTAAACTCATTCCTAAAATCGTAAATAACAATGAGCCTAAAACATGAATCGCAATTGCGGCACATGCATAACCCAATTTACCACTTTGTAATAAGGTCACGATCTCAGCTGAAAAGGTTGAAAATGTTGTAAGCGCACCACAAAAGCCTGTAATCACAAAAAGTTTATAATTGGGACTGAGTGAACTTTGAGAAAAATATGAAATTGCAAATCCAATGATAAAACCACCAACAAAATTTACGGCGACTGTTCCCAGTGGGATATTAGGAAAAATTGGATTGAGCTTGAGTCCAATAAACCAGCGCAACCAAGCACCAAACATTGAACCTAATGCAATCGAAATTAAAGGATAATACATGACTCACTCCAAACACTGATTTGGAGATAAATAAACATTCAACATGGGTTTATTTTTCTGAGGACTGATCATCTGCGAACTCCAAAATGAAGAACAGAGCACGCACAAACCTACGCCCCTGTTCAGGGTAACGTAGGCATCATTAGCTCTCATCTAGTAAAAAATGGAGCGGTTTGTGATAGGAGGAATACCATCTCCTTTGCTCTAAAATAACATATTTTTTAGACAACTCAACACTGTGTATAAACATAAAGTTATCCACAATTTAGCTATATACAGACAAAACATTTTCTTCAACCGCATAAAACTGTGTCTTTGAAAAAGATCTTTTGGTAAGTATATTAAACACATAGACCAAAGAGATTGAAAATAGCATGACCAAAATACTAAATAATACAAATCTAGACTTGATTATTGACTTTTCTTTATTAAGAAAATCAAAAAAAGAATTGATAACAGCACCAATTTTTTTTGATTTAGATAATTTTCAATTTCCAGAAAATAATTGGTCTGATTTTGCTGTTGTAATTATGGGGTGGTGGTTAACTGCATACTCAAAGTTACTCAGTAGTTGCGAAAAAAAAGTGGACTTATTATTTATGGACGGTCCAATGGTGATAAATATTACGGCGATTGATTTTAATTTAATTAAAATTTCATGTATGAATCAAAGCAATACTAATGATTTTATTGAAGTCGAATGTATAGCTAAAAAACAAGATTTTGGTTTAATATTGAAAAATTCAGCTCAAAAACTAGTCGACTCTTGCTTGCAAAGAGGTTGGGATTCTATTGATATTAAGAATTTAATATGTGAGTTAAAGGAATTTAAAAGAAATTTAGATGATATTTAATAATATATACTTCGTTAATAGTTGAATTAAAATGATGCCCCCTTTCAAATATAGTTGAATGCTTTTCTTCGTTCTTTTCAATGCTATCATGTTTGTCATTGATTCAATCAACATGGAATTTAAAATGGCTCAAAGCTTATTGGCACAACTTAAAGATGGTTCTGCAAAGTTTGCAGATGTATTGGCGTTTATTGAAGCACGTTACCAACATACACCTACGGCTTTTCAGAATGGTGCACAATTCAATGCAGCAACCGAGAATCAAGGCAGCGCTAAAGTACTCACTTTTGCAAAGCTAGAAGGTTTAAATCAACAAGATACGCTGAGCTTATTTGCAGAACATTATGCATCTGTTCTCGCGACGCCAGAAGCAACAGACCATCAAAACATTCGTCAGTTTATGCAAAATGGCTGGAATGGCGTAAAGTTTGAAGGCGAAGCTTTAACTGCAAAATAATGATCTTATTGGCTCAAGACAGCCATGACGCTAGGGGGCGAACACTGTTCGCCTGCTTTGCTTTGATGCTCCCTTGAGCATTTATATTGTCCACTGCATAATTTTAAAAATAATCTGAGAAAAATAATGCTGATCAATCAAAACAATGTATTACAACAACTCAGGAACATCACTTTAGCAGCACAAGGCCTTCATCAAAAATTAGCCTTTGGAACAGGTAAGGCAGCCGTCATTCAAACACTGACACAATTGGGTTATGTGCAAATTGATACCTTATCAATGGTGGCAAAAGCACATCATCACACTTTTTGGACACGTATTCCTGACTATCAACCGCAATGGCTCGACCAATTGGTTGCAGAGGGTCAGATTTTTGAATATTGGTTTCATGCAGCATCTTATTTGCCGATACAAGATTTTAGATACGCGCTGCCCAAAATGCACAGCATCAAAAATCGAGAATCACGTTATTATCAAGCGGACGCACAAGTCATGCGTCATGTTTATGATCGAATCCGCATTGAAGGCGCTCAAAAAGCGAGAGACTTTGAAAGCTTAAGCAAAAAGCAAGGCAGCTGGTGGAATTGGAAACCAACCAAAATGGCGCTTGAGCAGCTTTTTATGCAAGGTGATTTGATGATTAGTGCTCGAAACGGCATCGAGAAAGTCTATGATTTGAGCGAAAGAGTGTTGCCCAATCATATTAATACTACATGTCCAGACCCGCTTGAATATGCTGAATACTTGGTTAAGACCTATTTACGCGCTTATGGCTTTACGACGATCAAACAAATCACCCATTTAAAAACCGAGCCGACCCTGCGGAAAAATGTTGTATTAGTTTTACAGCACATGCTTGAAGAAGGTGTAATCCAAAAATTAAATATTGCTGAATTTCCTACAATCTACGTCCTGACTGGTTTGCAAGATAAAATCAAAAATACACCACATAGCAATCTGTCACTGCTCTCGCCTTTTGACAATGCCATTATTCATCGTGAACGAATCAAAACCCATTTTGACTTTGATTTTCGTCTCGAGTGCTACACGCCACAAGCCAAACGTAAGTATGGATATTTTTGTTTGCCGATCTTATTTGGCGATATTTTTATTGGTCGAGTAGATTGCAAAGCACATCGTAAAAATGGTCGATTTGAACTTATTCATTTGCATATCGAAAATACACAGATTGACATGTCATCTTGGTTGCCGCCATTTTTTGATACCTTACAATGCTTTGCTCAGTTTAATCAGTGCCAATCTATTGAAATCACGCAGATTAGCCCGCCAGCATTATCCAGTGTAGTTCGTCAATTTCTGAAAATTGGCTGGGAAGAAGTAAGCTTTAAAAATGATGCTTTAACTGCAAAATAATCATTAAGCAGGGATTTTTTCCTACCTTATTAACTCTGAAATTGAGTTTTATGGTCTAGATAACTTACGCAATTCATTGGTTAAGCTATAAAAATCCCCACCCATTTTCCCAACACTGTGTAAATTCTGTTGATCAATCATTGTGCCATCCCAAAGATGATCAGCCACATAAATTGCCTTTACATCTAACAATGCAACTGTACCGCCAGAAGCTAAACTACTCAGTTGTAAAACTTCTCTTAATTGGCATTCATATCGAATCGGTGCATCTTTTACAGCCAATGGCTGAACAGAATGACTCTCACAAGATTCAATCTTAGCGAACTCAAATTCACTCTGTTCCGGCGGCAACAGTGCACAGGATAAATTCATCTTTTCCAATAATTCAGTATTGGCAATATGAATCACACATTGCTTCGTTGCGATTAAATTTCTCAAAGTATCTTTATCTTGACCAATTTGTGGATTGACTTGTGAATACCACAGAATCGGAGGATTACAGCTTGCAACATTGAAAAAAGAATAAGGGGCAATATTGGCTACACCCTCAGTAGATAAGGTACTAATCCACGCAATGGGTCTTGGTGTGATGCCTCCAACCAATAACCGATAAACCTCTGTTGGCGAAAGTGATGCCGTATCAAAAATCATATTTATACCCAAAACACGGACCAAGAAATCAAATACATTGCCGAATCATCAAAAAGCAATGCTTACTTTATGGGCGCTCCTCAAACTGAGGTAAATCATCTGCAATACAGTCCCACTCTGCTTTAGAGCCAACAAAAATATGCATCTGAGGCTTTTGCTGCAAAGGTGTATCCAAGGTCCCTATTCTTAAACGATATAACTCAGGTTGTGCATCTCGTGAACTAATCAATGGAGAACCACACTCACCACAAAACCAACGATATACACCTGATGCTGCAAATTTTTTAACTAAATTTTCGCCTTGAGTAATTTTAAATGCTGCGCTACTGATCGGTGCATTGGTCGCAAAAGCTGTGCCATTAGCTTTACGACAGCGCTGACAATGGCACTGTATAACATCACCGATCTCCCCGTGGATTTCATAATGAATACCACCACACAAACAGCTTCCTTGAAAAATCGGCGCAGCTAAAGACATAGTTATTATCCCAATCAAAGTTTTCTAAAAATTAGCATTAATAAAATAGAAATAACAAGCAAATGGTAAAAACAAAAGTATTGAAAATTTGAATGCTATGCTTAGAACTTTGAAAAGCATTACGTTTTAAATTAATTTACTAATGCTGCAAATAAACCACCAATCGTAATGTAGAAAACGACAGGCATGCCCAAGAACCAAAACTTAGCCCAAGCATTGGTGTTAAAAACCTGTGTCGCTCCACGATAACTTACCCAACATGAAAGCAATAAAAATGGAATTGTTATCACAGCTAAAAACGTCGAATTATTATAGGCATCGACATAATTTTTATAGAGAAATGTTTGAATCAAAGTGACAACAATGATCGGCAATACATAAACTAATGCCTGCAAAACAAACACATGTCGAGCAAGTTGCGGATCAGCATCCTGAACACCAGAAAATTGCAGACGCTTTTTATACCACCAGCCTTGTATGACCCAAGCCAATGCAGCCGACAAAATGCCCATCCCCAGCACCCAAAGCCAGTATGCGAACCATGTCTCTGTCAAGGAATCTGTAAAAGATGAAGATTGACCAAGCTCAGAACTTAATAGCTTCTGATCAATGCGATCCATTACAGCGACAACACCAATCGAATAGGCCATCAGCATAATACTTTTATGGTGATAGTGATTGGATTGCGAGAAAAATGTCTTAGGTTTAAAAAATAAATTGAATAAATTTTTTGGATGAAATGGTTGAATAATTTCTGTATTTTGCTCTTCTAAAGTGTGTTCAGTATTCATATTAGCTCGTCATAAATTAGAA
The DNA here is from genome assembly GCF_000475335.1 of Acinetobacter sp. COS3. Classification (NCBI taxonomy): domain Bacteria; kingdom Pseudomonadati; phylum Pseudomonadota; class Gammaproteobacteria; order Moraxellales; family Moraxellaceae; genus Acinetobacter; species Acinetobacter sp. COS3. Next base: position 122,617 of record NZ_AXCD01000012.1, on the reverse strand, counting down.
TATTTTTAGTCAAAATAATATCGGATATAGCATAAAAAAGTGAGCTGTTTCAGTCACTCAAAAGTTGATGAACACCTTGTCCTACTGCCCGCCCCGTTGCAAAACAAGCTGTCAGTAAATAACCACCTGTGGGTGCATCCCAATCCAACATTTCACCACAACAAAACACATAAGGATTAGATTGCAATTGTAACTGCTGAGACAGTGCCGCTTGCTTCACGCCGCCTGCACAACTAATGGCTTCTTCAATAGGACGGAATCCATCCAAAGGAATACATAACTGTTTAACATGCTGCGCCATTTGTTTAGCATCAGACCATTGCGCTTTAGCAACGACTTCACGAATTAAATTGATTTTGACTTGATCTAAGCCCGCTTTACGCCAAATATTGGTTAAGGACTGCTTTTTATTACCTTGTAACTTATTTTCTAACTGCTCCAGACTGACATCGGGCAGCAAATCCAAATAAAGTTGTAAGGCTTGATGGTTGGCATTTAAGGCTCTTAAATCACGCCCTAACTTATAGATCACACCACTTTCTAAACCGTAGTGTGTAATCACAATATCGCCATGCGTTTTGTTTTCTGCATTCACCCATGCATCAACGCGTTTGAGTGGTTGCCCAAAACAATCTTGCATGAATGGCGACCATGTTTTCAGTACTCCAACATTGCTGGGTTGAAAAGTTTCAATTTCGTCCTTTGCTAACCAATCTTGCCATAAGCCATCACTGCCCAACTGTGCCCAAGACACCGCACCACATGCCAAAACTATCGCATCATAACTTGCCGTAAAACGCTGAGTCTGATTTTCAATCGTGAGTTCATTTTTAGATAATTCTACACAGCGATGGCGATAGTGAAATTTTACCTTCGTTGTCATCAAACGTTTTAGCCAAGCGCGAAGTAAAGGCGCTGCTTTCATTTCAACGGGGAAAACTCGTCCAGAGCTGCCAATATAGGATTCGATGCCTAAACCATGCATCCAATTTTGAATCCACGCTGCATCCCACTGTTTGATCCAAGGCGCAAGCCATTCCGCTTGATCATAGCGTTGAATAAAATCCGCGACAGGCTCATTGTGGGAAATATTCAATCCTGTTTTGCCTGCCATCAAAAACTTGCGTGCAGCAGAAGGTTTTTGCTCAAACACATCAATCGTATAGTCATATTGACTGAGCACTTCGGCTGCCATCAAACCTGCTGGGCCAGCGCCAATAATGGCAATGCGCTTATTCGGCATCACTGCTCTCAGACATGATCTGCCCTTGTAATGGCATGAAATCATCAAAACGCGTGACATATTCCTGAGGCTTAGTGATCAGCAATTGCTGGCATAATTCACCGCGTTCTAGGTACTTAATTTCAAAATGAGTCCGTGCCGAATCGCTAGCAATTTTTTGTTTTTCATACGGCAGCTTCCACAATTCAATTAGTTGCTGTTCCGCTTCATCAATATATTCGGGAATGTTACTGGCAAATGTAATCGTACCATTCGGCTTTAAGCGCGAAATTAGAAACTCAAAAAAAGGCATATTTAACCAGCGTTGTGCTGGATTATGAGGTTCTGGGTTGGGATAGAGAATAAAGAAATGTTCAACTTGTGCTGGAAATAAAGCATGGACGATCCACGGTAATGCATCCGCATGAATCGGGTTTAAATATTCACGCACTTCAAGTTGATGCTGTTTTTGCATCGCCAAAAATTTTTCTTTAGTACGCTCAATTGCATATAACGTGGTTTGAGGATTTTGTCCTGTAAAAAGTAAGGCATGCTTACCTTTACCAGCACCAATTTCAACGCAAATTGGTGTATTTGGAATTTGCTGAAAATCTCGTGGAGCTTGCATTTTATGCGCTTGAAATTGACGAATCGACATAATCACATCAAACTATCTATAAATCGGGCATAAGTCTAACAAGTCACTTTGCTTTTGCCTAATGTATTTAGTTTTGCTGTAGGAGTTTTCTATGCCTCGTACATTTCCATGCCCACGTTGTGGTGAAGCTAGCACTTGGGAAGGCAATGAATTTCGCCCATTTTGCTCTGAGCGCTGCAAATTAATCGATCTAGGTGCTTGGGCAAGTGAAGAATATAAATTGCCCACTCAAGATGCACCTCAAGCAGGCTTACAACGTCACGAAGATGACTATGAGGATTAGCCCGCTTTGCTCGCAACAAACGGGTTAAATTTCTTTTCATAACCGATGGTACTGATTGGGCCATGACCTGAAATAAACTGCGTTTCATCAGGCAAGCTAAAGCACTCACGTTGAATCGAATCAAGTAACTGTTGATGATTGCCTTTCGGAAAGTCTGTACGTCCAATCGAACCCTTAAACAGTACATCTCCAGTCCAAAGCAAACCATGTTGAGCGTTATAGAACATCACATGACCAGGGGTATGCCCTGGTGCAAAGCGAACCTCAAATTCATCATCACCCAGTTTAAGGACTTCTCCACCCTCCAACCACTGATCAACTTTGACAGGTTGAGGAATCGGAAAACCATAACGTGCCGACACTTCTTGGATCATGTCTAACCAAAACTGATCTTCTTTATGCGGCCCAATCACAGGGATTTTCCATGTCTCAGCCAACTCACCCACCGCACCTGCATGATCAAGATGCCCATGTGTTAGCCAAAGTGCCTTGACCTTTAAACCTAATGCTTCCACCTCTTTTTTGAGTACCGCTGCATCACCGCCCGCATCAATCAAAACAGCTTCTTTACTCTCACTATCCCAAACAATGGAACAGTTTTGAGCAAATGCAGTTACGGGCACAATTTTGACTTGCAGCATAAAAACCTCTGGCGAAATAAGCGTCGATTTAACGATGGGCTAAGGTATGAGTAAGAGCATCAAGATTAGCTTGAACTAGACTCGCAAGCAAATCTATATGCGACTGTTGCGCATTCAAGGCAGGAATGTATGCATATTCTCCACCACCTGCATGTTGGAAAATTTCTTTATTCTGCATGGCTAATTCTTCAAGTGTTTCTAAACAATCTGCTGAAAATGCAGGACTAAGTACCTGTACAGATTTTACTTTTTGCTCACCCCATTGTTGCAGCAATTGATCTGTATAAGGTTTCACCCACTCTTGCTTACCAAATCGCGATTGGAAACTAATCGCCCATTCATCATCATTTAAATGCAACGCTTCAGCGACTAAACCTGCTGTAGTTCGACAACGATCCGCATACGGGTCGCCTTTATCAGCATAAGGCTGAGGAATACCATGAAAAGACATGAGGAGTTTCTGTGCTTTGCCATGATGCGTTTGATATTCAAGAACACTTTCGGCAAGTGCCTGAATAAATAGGGGATGCTGATAATAATCTTTAATCAACGTCAAACCAGGTAAATGGCGTTGATTAGGAATCCATTTTGCAAAAGCATCATAAAGTGGTGCTGTCGACGTTGCTGAATATTGCGGAAATAATGGTAATAAAATGACATGTTCTTGTGGGTCTTTTTCTAATTGATCCAGTACGTCATAAATACTCGGTTGACCATAAGTCATGGCAGGTACAACCGTTAAATCAAACTGATGATTTTCATCTTGTAAGCGTTGTTTGACTAACTGCGCTTGCTCAAGCACAATTTCCCGCATCGGTGAATCTTTTGACCATACTGAGGCGTAGGCTTCAGCCACTCGCTTTGGGCGAAACGTCAGAACGAATAAATGCAAGATCACCCACCAAATTGGTTTTGGAATTTCGATCACTCGCGTATCAGATAAGAATTGTTTTAAGAAACGACGCACTGCTGGCACAGTGGCTTCATCTGGCGTACCTAAATTAGCCAAAACCACAGTGACTTTTGGTTTTTGTATCGCTGACATTAACCGCTTCCGCTATAAGTAAATTTCTCTCATTACTTTAGCAGTTTTAGGATTTTTTTTTAAATTGGTTTAATGCATGGTCTTAAACTGAAAAACCCGATTACTATCCAACATATTACTTTCCAATAGCTTCTGACCTTTATGCGTCAACTGCCATAACATCCGTTGTCGATCATCACGCCCAGCAGGAACAATCCACTCATTTTGTCGCATCTGCAATTTGATCTCATGCAAAGCACGGATATTAATCTGCGCACGAGATACGGCATGCGCTCGTGGCATCTCTTTACGTGCATCCTCTAAACCAGTTTCATTTAAGTATTCATTCATACGTTTTGAAAAATATTCTTCTGGTGTTGGAATAATAAACGACGCACCTAAGACATTGAGTAGTTGTGCCCAAGTTATTTTACGAAAGGTTTTTATTTCTTTGAAATTGCCATCTTGGTAAGCATGCATACGATATTCAAATGAATACAGTTCATGCATAGAAACTTTTGGTACGGAAGCAATTGGATCAGCTTCACGCCCACCAACTTCTGCTTCGAGTTGTTTGACTTTGGTACGTAATGCATCAATTTCGTCTTGTAAGACTTGAGTATTTTGAGGACGAACCCAACCCACAACCGGATAGCGCTCCAACATTTGTGGCATGCTCGAACGCACAGCAAGCTCTAAATCTCTCAATGTCCGATAACAGAAAACTTGATCAACCTCATGCTGAAGTTGTTTTCTAAACTCTTTAAATTTTTCTTTCAGCTCAGGTTTATTATCATGCAAACCAGTTTCACGTGAATCAGGATCTTCATGCATGAAAACAATCACTGGTTTTTGTTTGGTCATTGCATAGATATATTCTAGATGCATATAGCCAACACCAGAGACTGACTGCTCACCATACTGACTACCTAGCAGGATCACGACATAATCACAGTCATCAATCTGACGACGTGCAATCGAGGTACTTAAAGGTGTGCGCTGTTCCAAGCCCCACGAAAAGAACCCCATTCCAACCAAAGTTTGAGTTAATACTGCCCGCTCTGGTTGCATTTCATTGCCAGACGTAGAAATAAAAACTTGATAACGAGTATCTTGCATAGGCTGAGCCTCATTTTACTTATCTATAAACCCAAGCCCTTGAGCCTGTAATTTATGAACAGATAACCCCATAAAATCTTAAGTATGGTTAGAAATTTAGAATCAAAAAACTAAACTTCAACCAGATCTTGAATCGTCCATGTCAGTTGTTCTGGTATCAAGTGTTGGAGTACTGGCTCCAACTCAACCGCATTTTGACCGCTAACAAAACATTCAATACGTGTAATATTATGACTTATTTTGTCACATAATAACCTATTTTTTATCAAAATATATGCTGTTTGTCGCGCAACTGCCTGTCCTGAATCAATTAATTTCAGCTTTTCAGCAAAAATTTGATGAATAGCATCTTTCAAGAATGGATAGTGCGTACAACCAAGTACGAGAAAATCTGCGCCCTGGTCTACAACAGGTTGTAATATCTGCTGTAATACCTGTAAACAACCATCACTCATCTGCTGCCCAGCTTCTACAAACGGAACAAGATCCAAACTGGTCACGGTTAACACCTTTACCCCCGCAGGTTCAGCAAACTTCGTCATCACATCTTTGATCAATCGACCTCGGAATGTTGCAGGAGTTGCTAACACAGCGACAACCTTAGATTGTGTTTGCAGCACAGCTGGTTTTAACGCTGGTACTAACCCAACAATAGGAAAATTTTCCCCATAGTGTTCCCGCAAATAATCCAAACTAAACGCAGATGCAGTATTACAAGCAACTACAGCAATCTTACAGCCTTGCCGATATAACCATTCAATTGCATGTGCCGTTAATTCACGAATTTCTTGGTCAGAACGTGCACCATAAGGAACGTGCGCCGTATCTGCATAATAAATGATGCGCTCATTTGGCAGATGTCGTGCAATTTCCTGTGCTATCGAAAGCCCTCCTATTCCTGAATCAAAAACCCCAATTGGTGCATCTGATGATGCATGTGGCATAGGATGAAGTACTTCAGCAATAGGTTGAACGGCAGTCATACAGATATATTGACACAATGATTAATTCACTCTTTTAAGCTTAAACCTCAGGTGCTCAAATGCAATACCAAATCACCACTTTTTAACGTTAAAACAGCTTCACCATTTTCAGTTTCTGACAGACAGCCATAATTCACGAGATGATAAAAACTTTGTCGTTGAATTAATGCATTTATACCAAAGCGTACATGCACATATGGACGCAATTCCCCTTGATATTCCCGCATAAAAATCGGATGTTCCTCATCTACGATCACGACATCTTGATTGGTTGTGGTCAACTGTAAATAAAGCTTACCCTCAATCTCAACTTGATCAGCCTGATTGATCAATAAAGGTTCATCCTCTACCTCAATTTCGATCTGCTCAACAGGGGTTTTTAAGTAGAATTTTCCATCTTCTTTCCAAAGCACTTTGCTAAACAGATCTAACAGTGCTTGGCGTTTGACCAATTGACCTTCGTGCCACCATTCTCCGTTAGCTTTTACGCGTAGATCCATTTTGCCACAATGCTTTGGATGCCATTGGTCTAAAGGTGGAATTGACCTTTTGTGACTTTGCTGTACATCTTTTAAGTATTGTGTAATGTTCATTAAGTTTTTATCATCAGACAACACGGTTTTTCCCTGATTTTCTAAAGAGTTTTGTGGAGAATCATTTTCATTTATCATAGTTTATGCCTTGCTGACGAGAAAATATGACCGCTCAGCCAATTGGCGAGATCAAGGTTTAAAACTATACTATCCCAAACGTTTGCAAGCGCAATAGCTAGTTTTTGTGCTTGGCAATTAAGAACACTCATGGCAGCACCGAATAGCAATGATTACGGTTGCCACCCTTAAAATATGAGGAGTCCTACATGGAACACATCGAACGCGAAGCGATGGAGTTTGACGTAGTGATCGTAGGCGCTGGACCTGCGGGTTTATCTGCTGCGATTAAAATTCGTCAATTAGCGATTGAAAACAACCTACCAGATCTTTCTGTTTGTGTGGTTGAAAAAGGCTCTGAAGTTGGTGCGCATATCCTTTCTGGTGCTGTACTTGAACCGCGTGCCATGAATGAATTGTTCCCGAACTGGAAAGAAGAAGGCGCTCCGCTGAATGTTCCTGTTACGGGCGACGAAACTTATTTCTTATTGTCTGATACCAAAGCACAAAAGATGCCGTATTGGATGGTTCCTAAATCAATGCACAACGAAGGGAACTATGTCATTTCTCTTGGTAATGTCGTGCGTTGGTTAGGTCAAAAGGCTGAAGAATTAGAAGTTTCGATCTTCCCAGGCTTTGCTGCTGCTGAAGTACTTTACCACGAAGATGGTACGGTAAAAGGCATTCAAACAGGTGATATGGGGATTGGCAAAAATGGTGAGCCAACACACAACTTCACACCGGGTTATGAGCTTCACGCTAAATATACCTTGTTCGCTGAAGGCTGCCGTGGTCACCTTGGTAAACGCCTGATTGCAAAATACAATCTTGATAAAGATGCTGATCCTCAGCACTACGGTATCGGGATTAAAGAACTTTGGGAAATCGATCCTGCTAAACATAAGCCAGGTTTAGTCATGCATGGTGCTGGCTGGCCATTATCTGAAACAGGTTCATCTGGTGGCTGGTGGTTATACCACGCTGAAAACAATCAGGTGACTTTGGGTATGATCGTGGATTTATCATATGAAAATCCGCACATGTATCCATTCATGGAAATGCAACGCTGGAAAACACACCCAACCATCAAGCAATTCCTAGAAGGTGGTAAACGTATTTCTTACGGCGCTCGTGCTGTTGTGAAAGGTGGCTTTAATGCTTTACCTAAACTGACTTTCCCAGGCGGTTGCTTGATTGGTGATGACGCTGGTTTCTTGAACTTCTCAAAAATCAAAGGCTCACACACTGCAATGAAGTCAGGTATGTTGTGTGGTGAGGCAGTATTCGAAGCGATTGCTGCGGGTGTTGCAAAAGGTGGTGATCTTGCGATTGCTCGTGTTCTTGAAGGCGACGATCACTTCGACAAAGAATTAACTGCTTATACTGACAAATATAACAACTCTTGGTTAAAAGAAGAGTTATATAACTCACGCAACTTTGGGCCTGCAATGCACAAGTTTGGTCAGTGGATTGGTGGTGCGTTTAACTTTATCGATCAAAACATCCTTAAAGTGCCATTTACTTTGCATGATCTTAAACAAGACTTTGCAGCACTGAAAACTGTGGATGCGTCAACGTTTAAACCAAACTATCCAAAACCAGATGGCAAGTTGACCTTTGACCGTTTATCTTCTGTATTCGTATCGAATACCGTACATGAAGAAAATCAGCCAGCACACTTAAAGTTGACTGATCCATCTATTCCAGTAGATGTGAACTTACCAAAATGGGATGAGCCTGCTCAACGCTACTGCCCTGCTGGTGTTTATGAAATCATGGAAAATGATGACGGTTCTAAACGTTTCCAAATCAATGCTGCAAACTGTGTCCACTGTAAGACATGTGACATTAAAGATCCGTCACAAAATATCACTTGGGTAACGCCTGAAGGCGGTGGTGGTCCTAACTATCCGAATATGTAATATTCGGATAGTTCTTGCGAAGCTTTAGTCGCTTCTCATACCCGAACATGTAATTTTTAGATCATGTGGTAACGCATAATGTCTGCCACATAATTAAATAAAAAGCCTCAATTCATTGAGGCTTTTTATTTTAATCTTTCTGCTCTTCATCAAATCGTTTATATGCTTTAGACAATACACTCATCGTTTTCATTTGCTTACCAAAACGTCGACATGAACGACACATCATCAAATGAAATTGCAAACCACTCTGTTCTTTCAACAACAGTTGTCGATCTTGTTGTTCAGAAAGTAACTGCGTTGCTTGTCGACAGGTCAACATGAGCAATCCTCCTGAAGTAACCATTTATTTTCCAAACACTCACGTAATCGTGCTCGGCTGCGATACATTAAAACATTGAGATTAGAAACCGTAAGTTCCAGCTTTTCACATATTTCATCAGAGCTGAGTTCTATCATTTCCCGCAACATAAAAACTTGTGCATACTTTGCAGGTAAATGATTCAAACAAGCATCGAAAATCATCCAAAAATCTTGTTGCTCCATCATTTCTTCAGGATTTTGCCATGCTTTTGGCATCTCTGATTTTTGCCAATGTCCAGCAGCATCAAACAGCGCATCCACGCTTAACTCGCTGTCATCATCATGAAATAGCTCACTCATGCTAACCAGACGTGTTTTTTGTCGAATCGAATCAACGATCTTATTTTTCAGAATCGCAAACACCCACGTTTTAAATGCTGCACGCCCTGAAAATGATTCAACATGCTGCAAAGCACTCACTAAAGCCTCTTGCACCACGTCTTCCGCTTGATGAAATGAGGAAAGCTGCAATACTGCAAACTTCATCATTTGCTGCCTTAAATCATGCAAAAAAACAGGATTTTGTAGCTGTTGAATGAACTCGTCATTGTTGGTAGCAGCCTGAGCCATCTCCTGACCTCATCCTATTGTTCTGGGATATACAATAAATCTAACTCAGTTAATCGTTCAGATAATAGCTTCAGTTGTTGCTCTACTTCTGGTGCAGATAAGTCTGGCAACGTCGTGTCTATCAACTGCTTAAGCTCTGGTTTAGTCAAGGCTTTCTGATTGAGTTGTTCAATCAAACAAGCGAATAATGGAGATAATGTTTCAACACAAACCTGATCATGATGATTTCGCCAAACCATCACTGCGCTCGGTGAATACTCAAAGTCCTGATGTTCCATCGTCCAAAGATAAACAGGATATTGATACACCAAAATCCAAATGTGTGTATTCAATTGCCAAGCGGAAGTCTGTGAAAATGTCTTTTCTTCGATTTCAACCGTATCTAAATAGAGTTCCAGCCATTCAAATTGTAATAACTCTGCTAACCACGGATATTCTTGTGAGATTGGATGTTGTTGCTCATCCAGATATTCTCTAAATTGCAACGAAATATCATTATAAAATGGTGATTGATTTTGAGCATTTTGAAAGAAATCTTGCAGCAAAGCCTGCCATTTCGTCTCAGATAATAGCGTTCGGGCAATCGGATACACCAAGTTAATAAATGAACTGACATTATTGAACAATAAGGTTCGATAAACCTGCATTCGCTCTGTTGCAAATTCTGCTGGAAGATCTGATCGAGGGTCACGAACCCATGCACAAAATGCCTGCTGAGTTTGCTGCAAAGGACGTTCATTCATCTTCATACTTTTACCTCATTTATAATATTTAAGGTATTGGTATGAAGTGATTGTGGATAGCTAAATTGATGTTGTAAATCCTTGATTATATTTAGCTCATGCTGAAGTTGCTGCCACGTCGGAATATTAAAATCACGTTCTAACAAGGTCGGCTTTACACCACCAGTTTGGTAGGTATATGCCAACAATTCCCACACAGGATCACAGACATTTTCCCCATGCGTATCAATCAACAAATCATCACTCACTTGTTCATGACCAGCAATATGTAAATATCGAATCCGATCTTTCGGCATCGCATCAATAAAAGCATATGCATCTGTTTGATGGTTCTTACTATTCACATAGACATTATTTACATCAAGCAATAATTCACAGTCTGCGCGTGTAATCACTTCATGAACAAAATCACTTTCGCTCATTTCTGCATTCGGCATGAGATACGTTGAAACATTCTCCAGAACTAAACGTTGTCCTAAAATATCTTGTACACGCAAGACCCGTTCAACCACATAGTCCACGGCTTCTTCTGTCATCGGAATCGGCAACAGATCATATAAATAACCACCATCATTGGTATAACTCAAATGCTCAGAATAAGTCAGTACATGATGTTGTTTTAAAAAATCTCGTACTTGGTGCACAAACTCAAGATTAAGTGGATGCGGCCCACCGATAGATAAGGAAAGCCCATGACAAACTAATGGCGACTTTTCCAAACATTGCGCCAATAACTTTGCATGTCGCCCACCAAAACCCATCCAGTTCTCAGGTGCAACTTCTATAAAATCAGGATGTTGGTCTGCTTGTAAAAACGTATCAATAAAATCACGTCTTAAACCTAGTCCAGCACCAGTGAAAGCAACCATTTGCATTCCTTTTCAATGATGACAACAACGTTATTAAAGTTGTTGTCATCACCGATTATTTAATTGATTAGTGTGCGCCGCATTTTGCATCAGCCATTTTTTTATCTGCGCCACATTTCGCATCAGCCATTTTTTTGTCAGCACCACATTTCGCATCAGCTGCTTTTTTGTCAGCGCCACATTTTGCTTCAGTTGTTTTGTGCTGTTGTTTGGCTTTATTTGCACCACATTTTGCTTCACCACATTTACCATCAGCAGCTTTGGTCACATGGGTTTCAGTTGTCGTTGAAGCCGCAGAGACATGTGTTGTTGCACCAACCATAGATAGTGCAACTAAAGCAGCGACTGAAGTCATCGAATTTAACTTATTCATTTTGAAGTTCCTTTTAAATCAATTTGGGGTTTTGTACTTAGGTACATGTTATTAGACGAGCGACCACTCAATTTATTACAGTTAAAAAATAATTTTTTTCTTGTAAGAAACTAAATCCTCAACCGACTAATAACTATTCAATACGAGTCGGTGTGAAATCCTCATGAATAAATTTATTTATCCTTTATTGTTACGCTATCAGAATTTTTGTTCGCATTTAAAACATTTCGACGGAATTGCAGCACTTTCGTTAAGGTTATTTCTTGTCCCAGTGTTTTGGATGGCAGGTTCGAATAAGCTTGCTCATTTTGCAGATACCGTTGAATGGTTTGGTAACCCCGATTGGGGCTTAGGCTTACCCTTTCCAACACTGATGGCAACACTAGCAACTTCTGCTGAGCTAGGTGGTGCTATTTTACTTGCACTGGGTTTAGCAACTCGATGGATCAGTATTCCGTTGATGATCACAATGCTCGTCGCGATATTTACTGTGCATCTACCGAATGGTTGGCAAGCGATTGCCGACCCACAAGCACCTTTTGCCAATATGCAAGTGATGGAGTCTGCTGAAAAATTAGAGAAAGCAAGAGAGATTTTAATGACTTATGGCAATTATGACTGGCTCACATCGAGTGGCTCATTTGTTATTTTAAATAATGGTATCGAGTTTGCAGCAACCTATTTTGTGATGTTACTTGCGTTAATTGTGCTGGGTGGTGGTCGTTATGTGAGTGTGGATTATTGGTTAAATCACTGGATTGAAAAGTTTCATGGTGAAAAATAACCGCTGTTCGCAATATGATTTTGCATATACCTCCCAATACGGGAGGTAAGTAATATTAAAAAAAAGAATTAGCCTTTTTGCACCAAATAACGATATTCAGTATTGCTATTTTCATCAAGGCTTTCTTCTTTGAGCAAAAGCTCATGTCCTAAATGCATACAAAATTTTGGAATATCCCAAGATGTAGAAGGGTCAGTTGCCAATACTTCAACAATGTCACCTGCTTTGGCTTTACGGATTGCTTGATGCAACATCATTACAGGCTCAGGACAACGTAGACCTCTGGTATTTAGCTGAACACTAGGAACTTTTGCTGCTTCAGACATCATTAAACTCAAATATTCTAATTTTCATATTTTAACATAAAGTGACTATATAAAAATCACCAACAATATTTTGAAAAACTGTACGTTTTTTGCATCGTTTTATTGATGCATATCCGCTTTATCTTCGGTATGATGAAAATCATCTAATTGATATAGAGAGTCTTTAGGAAAGATCATGGTCGAGGAATCCAGTCCGTCGTGGGGTATGCGTGGCTTAAGAAAATGGTTAGGTACCGCACCTGAAACCCGCGATGAATTACTCAAGTTAGTTCAAAACTCGCGTCGCTTTTTAGAGCCAGATACTGTTGCTATGCTTGAGGGTGTTCTAGATCTACCAGCAACAAAAATTCGAGAGGTGATGACCCCACGTACAGCAATTATTAGCTTACAAGAGGATGATCAACTCTTTGATATTTTAGATGTCTTAATTGAATCAGCACATTCACGCTTCCCTGTGTTTTCGGCTGATCAAAGTGACAACGTGGTTGGTATTCTACTAGCAAAAGACCTTTTACCATTTCTCACTGAACGTAATGTCAATGTTGATATTCGTGCATTGATGCGCCAACCTGTTTTCGTACCCGAGAGTGCGCGTTCGGATCAAGTGTTGCGTATGCTTAAAAATACGCAAACACATATCGCAATCGTCATTGATGAATATGGGTCAACCTCTGGTTTAGTCACACTCGAAGATATTCTTGAAGAAATCGTCGGTGAAATCGAGGATGAACATGATATTGCAGATGAAGAAGCGCTCTATATTGTTCCAGACAATGACCCAACAACTGCAAATACGTGGATTGTTCAAGCACTTACACCAATCGAACATTTCAACACTATTTTAGATGCAGATTTTTCTGACGATGAAGTTGAAACTATGGGCGGTCTGCTTCTACAAGAAATTGGTCTCGTCAGCGATCTACAAGGACAAACGATTGAACTTGGCGATTGGCAATTCACCATTATCGAAGCAGATGCACGCACTATTCATCTGATTCGAGCTGTACGTCAATGAGAAGCTATTTTGAAAAGCTGTTAAATCCATCCCAATCACAAAAACAGCTCCCTTTTATTTTTCCACTTTTGATTGCACTCATTTCGGGTGCAATCTTTAGCTTGGCGCTCGCACCTTATTATTTTTGGTGGCTTGCGATTTTATCACCAGCATTATTGTATGCGGTTTTACGCCAGCGAGGGCCTAGACAAGCCTTTGTTTTAGGTTGGGCTTATGGCTTTGGTTTATGGTTTGTCGGCGCGTTTTGGCTCTATACCTCCATTCATACCTACGGTGATACCAATGCGTTCTTAAGCATTTTGATGATTGTCTTTATGGCAACAGCAATGGGCTTATTTACAGCGTTTCAAACATGGCTCTATCGTCGGTTCTTTCCAGAAACACCTTTGACCTTTGCGCCACTTTGGGTACTCTTTGAATGGGCGAAAACATGGGTATTTACTGGTTTCCCTTGGCTGTTTGCAGGTTATGCATTTACTGAGCGATTACTTGACGGCTATGCGCCTTTATTTGGGGTGTATGCGGTTTCCTTCGTTGTGATCGTACTTGCATGTGCTTTAGTTGAAATCCTAAATAAACGTTTCTTTTGGGTTATTCCCTCTGCTCTGCTGGTTCTAGGTGCTTGGGGAGCTGGATTTATTCAATTCGTGCAACCCAAAGCAGCAAAACCACTCAGCGTTTCGTTAATTCAAGGCAATATTCCTCAAGACCTTAAATGGTTAACGGAATATCAAGTTAAGACTTTAGAAATTTATGCCGCTTTGAGTCGAGCTGAATGGGGACGTGATCTGATTGTATGGCCAGAGTCGTCTATTCCACTCTTCCAAACTGATATTCCAGAGTTTTTAAAAGCAATGGATGTTCAAGCGAAAAAATCAGATACTGCTTGGGTGACAGGTATTCCCTATTGGGATATGGCAAAATCACAGCAAGTTGGTGAACCACTGTATTACAACAGTATCATGGCGTCAGGCAGTGATTCCTATGGTTTATATAAAAAGCAACGCTTAGTTCCGTTTGGCGAGTACATTCCATTGTCAGGTTTACTGAAATGGGTGCTTCCAGCAATGCAAAATGACGTGAGTATGAGTGGTTTTTCACGCGGTGAAGCCAATCAAAAACCGTTAATGGTTAAAGGACACGCCTTGGCAGCCGCGATTTGCTATGAAGTTGCTTATCCTAATTTAACTCGTCGTAATGCATCAGATAGTGATTTCTTAATTACCGTATCCAATGATGCTTGGTTTACAGGAACAGCTGGACCTTGGCAGCATCTACAGATGGTACAAATGCGTGCGAAAGAGAATGGTCGCTGGTTTATTCGTGCCACCAATACAGGTGTGACTGCATTTATTGATCAGAATGGTCATATCGTCAAACAAGCACCGATGGATGAAGAGTTTGTGTTACGCGGTGAATTACCTGCTATGCAAGGGCAAACACTTTACAACCGACTCAGTGATTATCCGATTTTAATCTTCTCACTGTTATTACTGATGATGGGTTGGATTTATCGCCCGAAGAAAGTAGATATTTCGTTCAAATCTCGTCGATAAAATAAAAAGAGCGTTTTTAAATAAAACGCTCTTTTTTGATGAATGAAAATTTTTTGTTGTTTAGACTATAAAGCCAGTGATAATTGAACTGATAAATAAGCCACTAAGCTTGATAAAAATAGCATTGGCACATAACCATAAGCTTTAAATAATATTTGCTCATATTTTGAGATCATTTCCTCGTTATGCCAAACACTTGTTTTTAAAGCACTCAAGAAACAAAGTACAAACCATGCACTTAACATCGTCAACGCGAAGAACCCTATCATAATCTGACTACTGCCTTCAGCCGCTTGCCATAAACTTAATGCAGCTTGACTCATTGGTAATAAACTGAGAATAAGGGCGACAGATTTGAGCATTGCCCAATGAAACTGATTCAGTTCATTCAACACAAAAAATGCTTTCATCCGACTCCCCCATACCTGATTTAAATGGTCTGAATTTATTATGCAAAGCTTTGATATAAAGAAAAAGTCTATTTTTCTTCTTATTTTCTGTTTCTTGTAACTATTAAATATGGGAATAATTCTTATTATAAATCTCACATATCAATTATTATAATAAATATATATTTTTTAAGGCCTTAAACACATTTATCGAATCAAGAAACATTATCACTTCACTCTCAATTTATTTAATTAAAAATGAAGTGATTGTTTTAATCAAATATTAAGGTTGATAATAAATATCAGCGTCATTCCCTTCGCCACCTTCTTTACCATCAGCGCCAAAAGAATATAAATCAAATGAGCGCCCATCTCGACCTGGGATGACATACTGTAAATCGTTTTCCCAACTATCTTTAGGATAACCACCTTTGACATAACCACCCGGCAACCAATTCTTTGCAGAAGCAGGTTGATTGACCAATGCATCCAAACCACCATCTTGCATTGATGGGTAACGTCCATTATCTAATTTGTATTGATCTAATGCGCCAGCAACACCTTTTAAAGTAATACTTGTGGTATCTACTTTTGCTTTTTCACCACGTCCCATTACATTCGGGACGATCAGTGCAGCTAAAACGCCTAAAATCACAATCACCACCATCACCTCGATTAGGGTGAATCCTGAGACCCGAGAAAACCGAGTATTGCTCGGTCGGGTCGCAAGACGAGCAACTGTGTTGTGAGTGCGAGGATCATCAGCGCAAGATGAGAAGCTATGCTTCGAGTGGCAAGATACCGCAAGGCGAGAAGCCATGCTTCGAGTGGCAGGATTAAAATTATTCTCAGCATGCTGTTCATGGATTGAATTCTTCATTTTCATCTCAAACATCAAATTTCCTAGATCATATTGTTCATATTAATAATTGGCAACATTACCGCAATCACAATCACCAACACAATCGCAGCCATAAAAATCAGCATCAAAGGTTCTAGCAACGCCAACAATGTCGAAATAAAAGCTGTGACTTCGCGATCTTGCATCGTCGATGCTCGGTCTAGCATCCGATCTAGCTCACCCGATGCCTCACCGCTTCGAATCATTTGTACCATCATTGGGGGGAAATAACCGCAACGTTCTAACTGTGTTGCCAAATTACCACCTTCTGTTACACGCTCCATGGCAACTTCGATGGAATCCCGAATTACCCAGTTATTACTTACCTCTGCACCAATTCGTAATGCTTCAACTAAAGGAACACCTGAACGCGTCAAAATAGAGAGCGTACTAGCAAAACGTGCAGCGTTTATACCACGCGAAAGTTTACCAAATAGTGGCAATTTGAGTGTTAATCGGTCAAATGCGTAATGTCCTGCTGTTGTTCTCAAAAATCGCGTAAATACAATCATCGCAACCACAGCAAGAATCAGCATCGCAATCCATGCCTGCCGAATGAATGCACTTGCTTTCATTAAAACTACAGTGATCCACGGCAATGCTTCCTTGCTTTGTTCAAAAGTTTTGACGATCTCAGGGACAACATAAGTCATTAATCCCATCACAATTCCAAATGACATGAGCATTAAGATAATCGGATAGATCATTGCACCTTGGATCTTCTTCTGCATGGCAAAACGGTTTTCAGTATAGTCAGAAAGTTGGTCTAGAATTAAATCCAAATGCCCCGAACGTTCGCCTGCTGCCACCGTTGCAATATACAGCTCAGGGAAGCGACCTGACTGTTGCATACTTTGTGCCAGTGAATGACCTTCCAGTACCTTCGAACGCACTGCAATGAGAAGATTTTGAACATGCGATTTTTCACTTTGCTTACTTACTGCTCTGAGTGCTTCTTCCAGTGGAATACCTGCTGCGACAAGCACTGAAAGCTGACGAGTCATTAAAGCAAGATCATAGGCACTAAAACTCTTTCTAAACCAAGCACGTTGTTGTTGCTTATCTTTTTGCTCAACGGCGTCAACTGAAATGGGTGTCCATTCTTTATCACGCAACTGTTGACGAATCTGGCGTGCAGAATCCCCTTCAAGTACGCCTTTATGTTGCTTTCCAGAAGCATCTAATGCAGTAAATTGATAAGCAGGCATGGTTCTGTTCTAATTGTCCCAAAATAGTTGTTGTTACCGTGGTATCCGTATTGCGGATGAGGAACGAGAGTTCCACAAGAAATTCATCGACATAACCAGCAGCACTTTAGCATAATTCTATGACATGAAGTCATGCGATTTTAAACATGAATGAAGCCTATATGCCTACCGAAAATTCTAACGCGACGCTCTACCGTATTCGAGTTGCAATACCCGTATATGTCTATGACACCTTTGACTATACAGTCAACGCGGAGCAATATGCCCAAGCGCAAATCGGCGCGCGTGTAGCAATCTCTTTCGGAAGACAAAATCTAGTTGGCATCATTACCGAAAAGGTCGATCCCGACGAAGCTTTTACAGGACAGTTCAAATTAAAAGCCATCACTGAATTACTCGATAAGGAAGCTATCTTAGACCAACAAGTTTTAACTTTATTGACATGGTCTGCACAGTATTATCAATTTCCAATTGGTGAAGTCATGCAAAGTGCCTTACCCAGTTTACTGAGGCAAGGTCGCGCACTGGATATTTTATTTCATCAATGGCAAATCCTGCCCCACGATGACCCGAATGCATTATTGAAACGCTCTCAAAAACAATATGATGCTTATCAAGTCTTAAAATTACACCCACATGGTACAACCGAAAATGTACTCAACCTGAGTGGTGTCGAAACTGCCACACTCAAAGCATTAGAAAAGAAGCAACTGATTGAATGTCGTTTAGAACCACATGATTTTACGCCGATGCCTGTGCAACTGGCGCAAATGCCGTTGACACCAAATGAAGATCAGAAAAAAGCGATCCAACAGATCGTGAAAGCACAGCATCATTACCAAGCCTTTTTACTCGATGGTTTGACGGGAAGTGGTAAAACTGAAGTCTACTTACAAGTTATGCATGAGGTACTAAAACAAGGCAAGCAAGTTCTCGTACTCGTTCCTGAAATCGGCTTGACGCCACAAACTGTTGCTCGATTTAAATCACGATTTCATTGTGATGTGGCCTTACTCCATTCAGGGTTAAATGACTCGAAACGATTACAAGCATGGCAACATGCACAGACCGGCAAAGCATCGATTGTGATCGGTACACGTTCCGCAATTTATACACCGATGCCAAATCTTGGCTTGATTATTTTGGATGAGGAACATGACCTCTCCTTTAAACAGCAAGAGGGCTTCCGCTATCACACACGAGATGTCGCATTATATCGAGGACATTTACAAGGTTGCCCTGTGATTTTAGGTTCAGCGACCCCAAGCTTAGATAGCTACCATCTCGTAGAATCAGGCAAATTACATTTGCTTGAGCTGAATCAGCGTGCAGGTATTGCGGTATTACCCAAAATGCATGTGATTGATTTAAAAATCGCAAAGAAGCAGCACGGCATCAGCCAAAACTTGATTGATCAAATCAAACTGACGTTAGAAAAAAAAGAACAAGTGCTGATTTTTTTAAATCGACGTGGCTATGCGCCGATCTTGATGTGTGAAAGTTGTGGTTGGCAAGCAAACTGTCCACATTGTGATGCGCATTTTACATTGCATTCTCAGCCTTATCATTATTTGCATTGCCATCATTGCGGTACGATTCATCGCCTACCTGATCATTGCCCTGAATGCCAAAAACCAACCTTAAAAAGTATCGGTGCAGGCACAGCAAAACTGGAAGAACATTTACAGGAGCTGTTTCCACATCATGATGTGATTCGGGTAGATCGAGACAGCACCAGTCGGGTCGGCAGTTGGCAGAAGATTTACGATCGTATCCAACAAAATAAGCCGAGTATTTTATTGGGCACACAAATGCTAGCGAAAGGGCATCATTTTCCACATGTCACTTTAGTTGCGATTTTAGATATTGATGCAGGTTTACTGAGTGTTGACCCTCGCGCACCTGAACGTACAGCACAGTTAATTGTCCAAGTCGCGGGGCGTGCAGGTCGTGGAGAACATAAAGGTAATGTTTATCTACAAAGCTTACGTCCCGATCACCCTATGCTGACCACATTGATTGAGCATGATTATCGAACTGTGGCAAAGCAAATGCTGGCTGAACGTAAAATTGCTATGCTGCCACCTTATCGATATGCAGCATTGGTACGAGTCGAATCAAAAAATCGAGAATATAGCCAACAATTCTTGAGTGAAGCAGCACAACAGCTGAGAACAATGGCCGCTGAAATTGTCGATATTTGGGGCCCTATCCCTGCACCAATGGAGCGTAAAGCAGGACGTTATCGTGCGCATATGGTGATTTTATCTGCCGATCGAGCAAAACTGCATTTTTATTTGCGTCAATGGTGGCAACAAGTGGTACATTTACCTCGTCAGCATCAGCTCAGGCTATCGATTGACGTTGATCCACAAGAGTTTAGTTAAATTCTCTATTTAAAAACATAAAAATTTGAGGCAATAAATGTCTTTACTGCTACAAATCATTTTTTTACTGATTGCGACTTTAATTCTTGTTCCGCTCGCAAAACGCTATAGCTCAACCACCGTTTTAGGTTATCTAATTGCAGGGCTGTTGCTTGGTTCTCAAGGATTAGGGTTCATCGACGACCAACAGCTTATTCAGCCAATCATGCATCTTGGAATGATTATGCTGATGTTTTTTGCTGGATTTGCTTTCCGTCCACAAAAACTATGGATAGAGCGTCGTAGTATCATTAAAAATAGCGGTTTAGCACTTGCTGTTTTATCCGTCCTATTCAGCAGTATAAGTTTTGCGCTCACTCATGATTTATTCAGCAGTATTCTGATTGGATGTATGTTGGCATTTGCCTCCACCAATATCGTCCAACAATTATTACAGCAAAAGCAACAACTCAATACATCCGTTGGGCAGGCATCGTTAGCTTCGCTACAATTTCAAATATTTGTGACCGTGGTTTTGATTGCTCTGTTTCCTCTGCTTGAAGACACAGCCTCAACACGTCATGGAATCGCGTATTTTGCAGCAATTATTGCCACAATCTCGGGCTTATTTCTCGCCAGTCGCTACATTGTTCGCCCTGCATTTCGTTATTTAGTTCGTCGTAAAAGCGTTGAATTGATTCCTGCACTCGGCTTATTTGTGGTTTTGTCGGTGATTCTGCTCATGGAGGTTTTAAATATCCATGTGTTGATTGGTGCATTCCTTACGGGATTACTTTTAGCTGAAACTGAGTTTAAAGCTGAAGTTGCAAGGGTTATTGAACCCTTTAAAGACATTGCAATTGGCTTATTTTTTCTTGTGATTGGTTTAAGTATTTCATTAGTTCCATTGTATCAATCGCCTATTTTTATCTTCGTTGCAATCCTTGTGCTGGTTTTAGTCAAAGCACTCGTGATTGGTACGATTTATTATTTCCAACATCGCCGAATGGAGAACAGTCTGCTTGTTGCCGTCGCTTTGGCACAGTGTGGTGAACTTTCACTCATTTTGTTCAAACTTGCAGAAGATGAGCAGCTTCTCTCCAGAGATCTGCTAGAACCTATGTTCTTAATCGCGATAGGTTCTATGTTGCTGACGCCACTCCTTTACTGGCTCATGCATAACAAAATATTACCCATCATTCAGAAAAAAGCACCTATCACAGTAGCAGAAGTTCCTCAGCATCCTATAGTCATTGTTGGCTTTGGTCGATTTGGGCAAGTGATTGGGCGGGCGCTGCATGCTCAAGGTCTAAAATTTAGCGTCATTGACAGTAACCAACCTGATGCCGAATTTATTGAGCAATATGGGCATTATTTTTTAGATGCTGATGTCACTCAAGTTGAGAACTTACGCGCAGCTGGAATTGAATATTGTAAGCTTCTGATTTTAGCAATCGACGATGTCGAAGATTGCATGAATCTGGCAAGACATTTACGTCTTAACTACCCTGATCTGAATCTTTTTGTACGAGCACGTGATCGCCATCATGCTCATCTATTAGATAACTTAGGTATTCAACACGTATGGCGTGAAACTTATGCATCATCACTTGAAATGGCAGCACAAGCTTTAATTGAAACAGGCTTATCTGCAACTGATGCACATACGCAAATCGAATGTTTCCGCGTAGAAGATCAAAGCTTACTGGAGCAGCAACATGGATCACATCAAGATGATGATTCGGTTGAGACTTATCCAAATGCAATCGCTGAACTTGAGTATTTGTTTGAAAATACAAAAACTTTGTCTCAGGATCGTTTGAACAGTAACCAAAACAAACAAAGTGATGCAAATTCATCCAATGAAACAACTTGAGTTTTGCTAAACAGACACCATTATTGACTGCATAACCATTCACCTTCTTATAAAGCTGAAAGAGCTTTTCAAAGCAAAGCGTTGCTTTGTTTTCCCTATACGGGGTATTGGAGAAAAATATGTCTGATTTACGCCAACGCTTTTATATCGAAGACTGCCCTGTTCGCGGTGAAGTGGTTCATTTAGAAGAAACACTACAAACTATTCTTGCACAACGAGATTATATGCCTGCGGTACAAAGCCTGTTAGGTGAAATGCTCAGTGCAACCGCATTACTCGCAAGTACGCTTAAAATTCGTGGCCGAATTAGCTTACAAATTCAGGCAAATGGCACATTCAAGTGGGCAATGGCTGAGTGTAATCATCTCGGTGAAGTTCGTGCTCTTGCTGATTATGAAGAAGATCCACGGTTTTTAGAGGGTAGCGATAGCAGAACTGTACTTGCTGCACTTTCAAATCCTGTGCTGTTCATCAATATTGAACCTGAACACGGCGAACGCTATCAAGGGATCGTACCGCTTGACCAACCCACATTGGCGGGTTGTTTGATGCAATATTATGATTTGTCTGCACAAATCCCGACTCGGATTGTATTGGCAACTAATGCTCAACGTTCAGGTGGTTTACTGATTCAGCTATTGCCTCGTAATGATGAAGAAGAGCAAAAACTTGTTGATGAAGATCTATGGCCGCGTTTGACCATGCTGACTGAAACGCTAAAACCAGAAGAACTAACTGATCTTTCGGCGAATGAAATCTTGTACCGTCTCTACAATGAAGAAGAAGTTCGTCTCCCAGAGATTGAACAATTAAAGTTTGGCTGTACTTGTTCTAAAGAGCGTTGTGCCAATGCCTTGATCCAAATTGGTGTCGATGCCGTACATGAAACTTTAGAAGCACAGAATCCAATTCAAATGGACTGTCAGTTCTGTAATACCCGTTATGAATTCACTGCTGAAGAAGCATTGGGTTTATTTGGTGAACATTTGAGTTAATCAATTTTGGTGGAGAAAGTACATTTTGCTTTCTCCATCGCTTCAATCCTTTATCAATATTAAAAATAATACATACAATGGCATTATCAGTTATCCATCTTTTTAAATTGTTCAACTAAAAAATCTATAAAAACACGGATCTTGGGTGCTAAGTGTTGTCTTGATGGATAAATTGCATATTGTGTGACCTCCGTTGTTGACCAGTCCTGTAATACCTCCTGCAAAACGCCAGTTTGTAAATCCTGTTGTACATACGGCCGAGGGATTAAACTGACTCCAAAACCCGCCCTTAACGCATCTCGAACCGCTAAACTTGATGTCACAGAATAACGTGCCTTTACCGAAACTTCCTCCACCTGATCATTTTTACGAAATGTCCATACATCGGCTTGGTGTCCATAGGGAAAACGGATGTGTTCTAGTTCTCGCAAATCAATAGGCGTTTGCGGTGTACCGTGTATTTCAAAAAAATATGGTGTCGCACATAACACTAATGGCATAACCGTCAGCTTTCTTGCAACCAAACGAGAGTCATCCAACTGACCATAACCTCGAATTGCAAGATCAAAACCCTCCTGTACGAGATCAACTCGCCGATCATCCAAATGCATCTCAAGCTTTAAGTCAGGATAAGCAGATAAAAAATCAGGAATGGCTTCAGAAAGATAAATTAAGGTTGTAGTCATGGGAGCGCTGACTTTAAGCACGCCATGCGGTGATGCTTTGGCATTAAAAATCATCTCTTCAGCTTCAATCAAAGCATCAAGCCCACGAACTAAGTGTTCTAGATAGATTTTACCTTCCTCCGTTAAAGACATGCGACGCGTCGTTCGATGAATTAAACGCACACCCAAATGCGCTTCCAACTCAGCCATACTTTTACTGATTGTTGGAGCGGATAGGCCTAACTGACGTCCTGCTGCTGCAAAACTTCCCTGTTCCGCAACCTGCCGAAACACTTGAAATAATGTATATCGATCCACTCTATTATTTCCAATGAGTAAATAGTTAATTTCAAAACTACCCAATTGTTCACTAATGAGCAAGTACCTATACTTTTTTTATTCTTTTGAATTGAGTAAATCACTATGCAGCAAGCTCTCCAACTCATTGAACAGCGTGTTTCTGTGAACCGCTTTGACCCAAACCACACTTTATCGCAGCAAGAAATTGAACAACTTGTTCGATTGGCGACTCGAGCACCGACCGCATTTAACCTACAAAATTGGCGTTTCATCGCAGTTCAAAGTACAACGCTCAAACAACAACTATTTACCTTGAGTTATGAGCAAAGAAAAGTCATGGATGCAGCTGTCACTTTTATCATTTGTGGTCAGCTTCCGAATGCGGAGCATCTATCTCAACGCCTAGAGCCATTTCTAGAAACGGGCCTCATGCCTAACACCATGGCAAATGATTGGCAAGAGAATGCACAAGCACTTTACAGTCATCCTGAAACTGCAAGAGATGAAGCAATTCGTTCAGCAACTTTAGGAACAGCAACGCTGATGTATGCAGCAGAAGCAATGGGCTGGAATTCAGGCCCTATGATTGGATTTGATCACCAAGCAGTCAGCAACCTATTTTCACTTGGAGCAGATGAAATTCCAGTACTGATGCTCCCAGTCGGACGCTCAGTAGATGGTAATTGGCCGCAAAAACCACGCCGCCCACTCAGTGAGGTGTTAGATATCCTATGAAAACGCATCATGCCAATCTTTTAATCACAGCAATTGCCCCATTGATATGGGGCAGTACCTATATTGTTACGACAGCGACTTTAGCTAACTTCTCCCCGATGGTCGTTGCTATGTTGCGTGCTTTGCCTGCTGGATTGTTGCTCCTACTACTGACTCGGCAGCTTCCAACAGGTCGTTGGTGGTTATATGCATTTATTCTCGGTGCTTTAAATATCACACTTTTTCTTAGCTTGTTATTTGTTGCTACCTATCGTTTGCCTGGTGGTGTCGCAGGTACTGTGCTGTCATCACAACCTTTGATCATTATTATGCTCTCGGCTGTTTTGCTCTCAAGTAAAATTCGACCTTTGGCTATTTTTGCTGCACTAATCGGAATGGGTGGTGTTTCACTGCTCGTTCTTACAGCAGACACCACACTTGACCCAATCGGTATTGTTGCAGGTCTTGCGGGGGCGACCTCTATGGCACTCGGTATGATTTTAACTCAGAAATGGCAAGCACCCGTTTCAGCCTTAACCCTCAGTGCATGGCAGCTTACCGCAGGTGGTTTACTGCTATTACCACTGATTTGGTTGTTTGATCAGCCCATTCATATGCCTTCTTCCCTTAATCTCCTAGGATTAACATGGCTTAGTCTCATGGGAGCTGCATTTAGTTATAGTCTATGGTTTAGAGGTCTTCAATTTTTAAATGCCAATGTGATTTCCTCACTCTCACTGCTTAGCCCATTCACAGCAGTTTTACTCGGTTGGTGGTTCTTAGACCAGTCGCTTACAACATTACAGATCATCGGAATCATACTGGTTTTAGTAAGTATTTGGTTTAGCCAATACGCCAACAATCAACATCGCTAAACAACAAGTCTTATACAATCGTAGCTATTGAAATTGCTCGGATTCGTTTCATAATGAAGGAAACACATAATTATCTTAATTAAATATCATGGCAAAAAATTATTATGAAGAGCTAGGTGTTTCCAGAGATGCCTCAGCAGATGAAATTAAAAAATCGTATCGGAAACTGGCCCGTAAATATCATCCAGACGTGAGTAAAGAAGCCGATGCTGAAGCAAAAATGCAAGCGATTAATGTTGCCTATGACACGCTAAGCGATGCCACTAAAAAGGCTGAATATGATCAAATGCTGGATCATCCACAAGGTTTTAGTGGCTTTGGACAAGGCGCAGGAGGATTCAACCAAGGAGGAGGCGGATTTGATGGTTCTCAGTTCTATCGCCAAAGTTCTGGTGATGGTGCTGATTTCAGTGGATTTGAAGATTTATTTGGCCGTTTTGGTTCTGGCTTTGGTGGCGGTCAACAACGTTCTCAACGCCAGCAACGTAGTTACAAGGGTGAAGACCAACATGCCAGTATTCAGGTTGATTTAGACATCGCCTATCATGGTTCAACTCAACAAATCACCTTACAAATCCCAACCTATAATGTATATGGTGAACCTGAAGTCCAGCGTAAAACTTTAGAAGTTAAAATTCCAAAAGGAATGAAAGAAGGTCAGCAAATCCGCTTAAATGGACAAGGTCAAATTGGAATCAACGGCGGTGAAAATGGTGATCTCTATATTGAAATCCAATATAAGGATACCGATCGCATCCGTGTAGAAGGCGCTGATGTTTATCAAACCATTGATGTAAGTCCATGGGAAGCAGGACTAGGACAAAGTATTGAAGTAAATACACCTGCTGGGCACTTGAAAGTGAATTTACCGAAAAATGCCAAAAATGGACAACAACTACGTTTAAAAGATAAAGGGATTCCGAATAAAACTGCTGGTCATCTCTATCTAATTATTAATATTGTTTTACCGCCAGCGCACAGTGAGCAAGAGCAGCAAGCTTATCAACAATTTGCCGATGCCTTTGCTTCATTTAGACCACGTGCCTCATAAGGAGTAAGATCATGACAACCATTCAATACAAAGAAATTCAATATGACGGTCACTGCCAAGTTGAAATCATTGATGAACAATTGGCACTTGATCTTGAGCACTTCGCAGAAGCTTGCGGTCAAAGTACTGACTGGGTGTTGAAGTTAATTGATTATGATATTTTGCAGATCAAAGTTGATCCACAAAATTATCAATTCATTGGTGAAGATGTCAGTCGCGCAAGACGTGCCTATCGTTTACAACGTGACTTTGATGCGAGTTTATCTGCTGTCGCGGTGATGTTGGATTTAATTGATGAAGTACAGCAGCTCCGTAAACAACTGAAGCATTTTCATTAAACTCATATCAATGACTAAGTGATATCTATTTCAACTTAGTCATTTTCTCCACTTCTTTTAAGGTTTGCTTGATCGGTTCATAATCTAAAAACCAAAGTAGGTTTAAATTACGCTGCTTATGTTGTTGCGCTAGCAGATCAATCACACTACGCTCTCCTCGTCCAACCAGATGTTGCTGATAAAAATAGTAAAGCAATAACACCGTACTCAGAAGCATCACAGCCAACATAATCCAAAACCCAACAGGTGATTTTAATCCAGGAATAAACTCAAAGTTCATTCCATAAATACCCGTCAGTAAAGTTAGCGGTGCAAACACAGCCGTAATAATCGCCAAGATACGCATATTCTCATTGGTTTGATTGGCGATGGCAGAAAAGTGTAAATCTATAGCAGACTGGATCGCATTTCTCAGCCGTAAAGTATGTTTTTGCACACGCTCCACATGACTCATTAAATCATTTAAACGTACCAATAAGATGTCTTGGGATTTATGCTTATGCTCACCCACGACATGATGATAATTATCAACCAACTCATCCCGAAACTCTTGTAAGGTTTCAATTTGCTCTTCGCATAAGTTTTCAATTTGTTGGAATGCCATATCCTCATGGAATAATTGATGCCATTGCTTAAAACGACGATTTCCTTGCAATAATTGTTGTTGCCAATGCTCAACACGACGCGTCAATGGCGTGCGTAAATTCAAATAACCATCAATCATGCTATTTAGTAACCGTAGACACAAATCAGCGGGTGTATTCGGTAACTTTCTTGGTTTGTTTTGCTCAGCTGTCGGACGCTCCATAATCGTTTGGATTCGTTGAATATAATTTTCGACTGCTTTGTTACCTTGCTCTCTGAGACTAATTAAAATATTTTGACTGAGCACAAAACTCATCGGTGTCGTCGCTAATCCAAAAACACTTTCATGCGACTCTACTGAATTATCATTTTCATAGATTTGGTCATCAGGACTGATCAGTTTCCTAAAAACCAATAGATCATATTCTTCTACCGTATCAAATGCGCATGGATGTTCAATATTGAGTAGATCGCGCATATGGAATTCATTTAACGTCAAACCTGTATGTTCATAAATATTCTGCTGCCAAGTCTCAGTATGATTGACAAGATCTTGCCTTAAACTATCAACCCAAAGAAACTCAAGGCTATGCTCTGTTTGTTGTTCTGCACTAATAAAAATTGTGTTTTCACTGTTATGACGATAAAAATAATAAAGCTGCATAACGATAATATTCAATATTTTAATTAAAATAATAATGCCATAAAAAAAGCCCTGAGCAAGCCAAAGCAATTGCTTTGGCGATGCGCAAGGCGGGCTTTTTGTATATCGAAACGATTAAGCTTGTTCGATATCTTTCATTGTTAACTTGATACGACCACGGTTGTCGACATCCGCAACTTGTACTTTTACTTCTTGACCTTCTTTTAATACGTCAGTCACGTTGGCAATACGCTCATTTGAGATTTGCGAAATGTGAAGTAAGCCATCAGTACCCGGTAGGATATTTACAAATGCACCGAACTCGACGATACGAATTACTTTACCTGCATAAATCGTTCCTGGCTCAACTTCAGCAGTAATCGCTTGGATTTTTGCAATTGCAGCTTTAGCCGCTGCTTTAGTTTCACCAAATACGCGAACTGTACCGTTGTCTTCGATGTCAATCGCAGCTTTAGTCTCTTCTGTAATTTGACGGATTGTTGCACCGCCTTTACCAATTACATCGCGGATCTTGTCTGGATTGATGTTGATCACTTCAAATGTTGGCGCGTGAGCACTGATTTCAGCACGAGCACGTGAAATGACTTTGTTCATTTCATTTAAGATGTGCATACGACCAGCAAATGCTTGGTTTAATGCAACTTCCATGATCTCTTCAGTAATACCTTCGATCTTGATATCCATTTGAAGTGCAGTAATACCGTTTGCAGAACCTGCTACTTTAAAGTCCATATCACCAAGATGGTCTTCGTCACCTAAGATGTCAGAAAGAACTGCGAAACGCTCGCCTTCTTTTACTAGACCCATTGCAATACCAGCAACTGGTGCTTTAAGTGGAACACCTGCATCCATAAGCGCAAGAGATGCACCACAAACAGACGCCATAGAAGATGAACCATTTGATTCAGTAATATCAGATACGATACGAAGTACGTAAGGGAAACGATCAACTGGCGGAAGAACTGCTTGAACACCACGACGTGCTAAACGACCGTGACCGATTTCACGACGCTTAGGACCTGATTCACGACCAGTTTCGCCTACTGAGTATGCAGGGAAGTTATAGTGCAACATGAAGTTGTCAGTTTTCGTACCCGCTAAGGTATCAACCATCAAGGCATCACGTGTGTTACCTAAAGTTGCAGTTACAAGTGCTTGTGTTTCACCACGTGTAAACAATGCTGAACCATGAGCACGACCTAATACACCCACTTGAACGTCAATACCACGAACGGTTTTAGTATCACGACCATCGATACGAGGCTTACCAGACAAGATGTTGTCACGTACGGTACGGTATTTAAGATCTTCGAATAAGAAATCAACTTCGTCTGCGATGCCATCAACATCTTCTTCAGGAACGAATTGAGTTTTTGCTTCTGTATAAAGTGCATCTAAAGCTGCATAACGATCTTGTTTTACTGCAATCGTATACGCTTCAGAAATTTTTGCTTCAAAAGCTTCTTTTAATTTTGCACGTAATTCTTCGTTGTGTGTTGGAGCAACCCACTCAGATTCTTTCGCACCAACAGCTGCAGCAAATTCTTTGATTGCTTGTACAGCAATTTGCATTTCGTCATGACCGAAAAGTACAGCACCTAACATTTGGTCTTCTGAAAGTTCTTTCGCTTCAGACTCAACCATAAGTACAGCTGATTCTGTACCTGCAACGACAAGGTCAAGGTCAGATTGTGCAAGTTGTTCAAGTGTTGGGTTAAGAACATATTCACCATTGATCAAACCAACACGTGCGCCACCAATTGGACCACGGAACGGCGTACCTGCAATAGACAATGCAGCAGATGTACCTAACATTGCAGCAATGTCAGCATCCATGGTTTTGTCAGAAGAAACAACAGTTGCAGTTACTTGGATTTCGTTGAAATAACCTTCTGGGAATAATGGACGGATTGGACGGTCAATCAAACGTGAAATTAAAGTTTCAGCTTCAGATGCACGACCTTCACGCTTGCCATAACCACCAGGGATACGACCAGCTGCATATTGTTTTTCTTGATAGTTAACAGTTAATGGGAAGAAATCTTGACCCGCTTTTGCTTTTGGTTGTGCAACAACAGCAACAAGAACAGTTACACCACCCATTGTGATTAAAACTGTATTTGCTTGACGTGCAACGCGACCCGTTTCTAAAACAACTTGATGTTGACCAAATTGGAATTCTTTACGAACGATATTAAACATTGACATGTATTGTATTTTCCTAGTTTCTTTTAAAACGTTATTCTAGTGAGACCCCTAAGGTTTGGCATTCAGACTACAACAATATAGATAAATGACAAAGCTTAGAAGCCATCACACTAGACCAAATATTTTAAAAATATTAAACGCAAAGAAGGAGCGAACAAGCGCCCCTTCTAAAGTCATCTAAAGTAAATTAGATGAGACTCTCTTTTCAGCAATAAAGCATAGCAACATGCGAAATACCGAAAACAAAGTAAAATCGAATTAACGACGTAAACCTAATGCGCCGATCAAAGCAACATAACGACCGTGATCTTTACCGTTTAAGTAGTCAAGTAATTTACGACGTTGGTTAACCATACGAATCAAACCACGACGGCTGTGGTGGTCGTGTTTGTGAGCTTTAAAGTGACCTTGTAAATCATTGATTTGAGCAGTCAATAAAGCAACTTGTACTTCTGGTGAACCAGTGTCGTTTTCAGCACGAGCAAATTTAGCGATGATCTCTGCGCGATCTGCGTTAGTTAAAGCCATTCGATTTCTCCGAGATGCTTAAAAAATAAAAATGATAATAATCAGTTGAAGCCAACTGACTGCCGTGCATCACTACAGCAAGTCGCCTATTTTAAGTGATCTATCGTTATATTGCAAAAATGTTTTGTGTTTGCTGGCAATTCGGCAGCTGACAGCATTGAACAAAATAGGCACACTATCATGAGTCTGTTTTCAATTTATGACAGAGACGAAAGAAAACGAAAAATATTGCGAGGGAATCGTGAAAATTTTATCAACAAATACCTGTTATGTACCACATGACCTCAATCAAGTGATTCGCTCAAAAGATGAAGTTGCGGCAGCATTAGGTGGGATGACTGAAAGACAAGTTCAAAAAATTTGGAATAGTGTGGAATGTTTATATAAAACAGGAAACTATCCACTCATCACACTATGTTTACGTCGTCAGGGGCAAGTCGTTTTAAATCGCAGTATTGGCTATGCACAAGGAAACTCTCCTGATGGCTTAGCATCTGATGCCAAAATTGCAACGCCAGACACGCCTGTATGCCTATTTTCAGCATCAAAAATGGTTACAGCGATGTTGATTCATATGCTAGATGAACGCGGTGATCTGAATTTACTTGATCCGATTAGCTATTACATTCCTGAATACGGTGTAAATGGTAAACGTCGCGCCACTATTTTCCATTTACTCTCTCATCGTGGTGGAATTCCACGTATAGAAGGCGAAGTCACGCCTGAACTTTTATTCGATCAAAATGAAATTTTAAAACGTCTTTGTGCAGCTAAACCCGTTTCTCCTTCAGGTACTCATCTTGCCTACCATGCTGTTACAGCAGGATATATCTTAGGTGAAATCGTTCATCGTGTTACAGGGCAAAGCGTTCGTGAGTTTTTAGCAGAACAAATTGAAAAACCAATGGGATTGGATTATTTCAACTATGGTTTAAAACCTGAATATCGTGCAGATGTTGCAATGAATTATGCAACTGGTGTACATCCCAGTTTAGGTACAGATCAATATCTCAATCATGTACTCGGTGGTGGTTTACAACTGGCAGTTGATGTGACCAATGACAACCGTTTCATGGATACTATCTGCCCAGCAGGAAACATTTATACCAGTGCTGATCAGGTTGGTCGTTTCTTTGAAATGCTGCTCAGTGGTGGTGAATATCAAGGTAAACAAATCATGAGTGCCAAAACTGTGTTCCGCTCTACGCTGCCAACCTCTGGGATTAGCTTAGATCGTACACTACTTGCACCTATGCGCTACGCACTTGGCCCAATGTTAGGGAGTAATCCTGTTGGTTTATTCGGGCCAATGTCTGGGCAAGCATTTGGTCATATTGGTTTCTCGAATATTTTATGTTGGGCTGACCCTGAGCGTGACATCAGTGTATCACTGCTGACGACAGGGAAATCAGTCGTCGGTACGCATTTACCAGCTTTAGCCAAAACGCTGTATCAAATCTCCACCAATTGTCCGAAAATTCCAAAAAATCAACGTCGTTCATTGTTTGCAACAGACCGTACCGAAGCCGATTTAGTTTAATCTACTTTCAAACGCGCACAAAAAAGCCCAAGTTTTCGCTTGGGCCTTTGCGCTTAGTTTTTATCGTTATAATTTTAGTTTATTTTTATTTTTTGTCTTTTTATTTAATAACACTCGAACCCTCTGGATGCTTCTCACACATCATCATCTTTTTACGTTCTGTTGTTGTAGAGCTTGTTCCCCTCTCTATAGTTGCTATTCTGTCAGAATCAATTGTGGAGAAAAATAGCATTTTTCTTATCTCTGTGTAAGCAAAAACGTACAGGTCTGTATAACATTTAACTTAATAATGAAAAAAAACTGTCTGACAATAGCCTTATAACTTTTGTAGATTCTGATACATTTCCACTGAATAGCAAATTAATACCAGTAAATCTTTGTCGAAATATGGATCAATTTTTTAAAATGAAATCAGATTTAAATGATTAAAATTAATACAATAAATATCAGCATGTTGTGATTAAAATTTATAACAAATAAAAAAGCCCTGTAGTCTCTCCCAAAACTACAAGGCTTAGCGGCTGTAAGTTTCCTCTTTTATCACTTACTTCACTGTAAGTTCGCTGTCTACTGACTTTATTATTATATTTTTGCGATTTACCTAACTTTCCTTGCTAGGCTCTTTGTGTGTACATAATCTCAAAAACACCTGTCTCACTCTAGCGACAATATCTCGAATCCATGTAAGCTTTTACTTACAAAACAGTGAATTTTAAAGAATAAGTTCACAATCTATTCAAATTGATCTTTTGCACTAAACCACTGCGACGTACTGTACGAATTGTCAGTGCTTGTTGTAACGACTTTTGATCAGCCAAAAGTGTAACCACTTTTTTCGCACGCGTAATCGCGGTGTAAATTAACTCTTGGCTCAATAATTTCTCCGCATGTGCATCTAACACAATCGCAGTATGCGTAAATTCAGAACCTTGTGATTTATGAATTGTTAGTGCAAAAGCTGTTTGCATATTACGTGGCAAACGATGTGCTGCAATCCATTTATTTAGACTAGGAAAGAAAACTTCAAATTGTTGAGCTTGCGTTCTGTGCTTAAAGCAAATCCCAATGTCACCATTTGAAATCCCTAACTGATAGTCGTTATACGTCATCATCACAGGACGGCCAATATACCAATCCCCAACGGCGATTTGTTTGAGTTGCTGATTCAGCCATTGTTCAGCATAACGATTCAGTTGCTCTAGCCCTAACGGCCCATGTCGAACAGCAGTGAGGATTCGATAATCATCAAATGCCCGTATCACCGTCATCATGTCTTGTTCAGTATCATCGGCTTTTAGATACGTCAGCAAGGCATCTACATAGCCCTGAAAACCATGCATCAACTTTTGTTGATATTGTTCAGCATCACCCTCTAGCTGCTCAGGTAAATATTCCAATTGAATCTGATCAGGCATCCCCAGCGTTAATGTGATGGCTTGGAGTACAGTTGGCTTGACGATGTCGCGTTCGAGTTTTTCCAACACGGTATGATGCTCAGCCGAATCTTGCTGATCTTGGATGAATCTTGCAAATTGTCCAATCTTGGCATCCCCTGAAAATCGACGGCTGGTCATCAATTGGACACGGTTTTCAGCCAAAGCCTCAACGTGTTGTAAATCTGCCAATACAGAACCCACATCTACAGAGGCCAACTGATTGGCATCACCCAATAAAATAATTCGACAATGTTCAGGAACCGCTTCAAATAGTAATGTCGCTAGATTCAAATCGAGCATTGAAGCCTCATCAACGACGATCACATCATAAGGCAACGGTTGTTTTTGATTAAAACGTGGTGTTGGCCGATTCCCGATTCCCAATAAACGATGCAAAGTCTGCGTATTTTGATGACGAAGTTCATCCGTGATCAGACCTGATTCCAAAAGCTTTGGATCATTGAATGAGTTTTGCAGCGCTTCTTGCATTCGTTGTGCAGCTTTACCTGTCGGTGCTGCCATTGCAATTCGGATATCTGGAATCGTTTGGTTGAGCGCAGCAATAATCCTTGCCAGTGTATAGGTCTTTCCAGTCCCAGGCCCGCCCGTAATAATACTAAGCCACTGCTGCATGACCATAGTTAAAGCGGCTTGTTGATGTTGATCACTGAATAAGGTTTGAAAAATAGAAACATCAATATGAGGCACCATTTGTCGCTTTAATCGACAAATCTGATGAGCGAGGCGTTGCTCTAGCTGCCAATATCGGTATAATGCCAAGCCCTGCTGATCATAGACGCATGGAGCAACTTGGGTTGTTGCGATATCACTAGAAATCGCCAAATCACCCAGCGCTTCGAGCTGTGTTGAATCAACATCAATACAACTATCCCCTTGCAGGCTCGCTTCAACCAATTGTTGCAACACCTGTGCAGCGGTTTCTGGTTGAGCAGACTGAGTAAATGGTGCTTGTGTGAGGTAGTGACTCCACATATTTAACCAAGTCATTTGCTCCGATTGAGCATTACTTTTATTGTCCACAGAGTTATCCTCAAACTTACCCACACGCTTGTCCACAAGGTTATAAACATACTTATTCACAAGATAAGCTTTTGTTTAATTTAAAAATATCCACTTTATCTACACCACTTTCCCTGGTTTATCTTCAGAGAAATACCCAAGAATTGCGTCTAAACGCAGGATAAACTCATCCTCAGGTTTCCAGTAAAAATAGCCTTGCTGAGCTTGACCATTCATACCACGTAAATAGAGATAAGATGCGCCACCCAAATGTTGCTCAATCTTATAATCTTGCAACTTAATGCTGAGATAACGATGCAACGCAACTAAATATAAAGCGGCCTGCAACCAATAACTCGAAAGCGACATACTTTCTGCAATCTGTGTTGATTGATAATCAAGTTGCGATGCACCTAGATAATTACTTTTATAATCGGCAATGTGATAACGCTGCCCGTCAAAATAAACTAAGTCGATAGAGCCATTGAGATAACGTGCAGACTTTGCCTCAAGTAATTCAGGCATTTCGATTCCATATTCCTCAAATAGCTTTTGCACCCGTTGCATCGCGAGGACACGATCGGATAACGCCAAATAGAATGGGCACTCGGATAGGTATTGCCCTGTACTGAGTTGCTGCAACTGAAAATCTTGATTCAATGGTGTTTGTACAACTTCAGCAATCCAATCCGCAATCCACTGATATAGTTGTTGTTCACTATTTTGCTGATCTGGAAAATGTTGCTGATAGGTTTCCAACAAAGCTGTCCATAAACTTTGATAGGCATTTTTAAAACGACGACGAATTTCCTCACCCCAAGTTTGAGGTTGTTGAAAATCAATCTGTTCAAAGATTTCATGTAGAAAATTACCAGCTAAAGTCCCTTTCGGGAAATGCTGCTTAATCCATGCGATTGATTCAGTTTGGGTTATCTGTTGTTCTACAGCAAAAATATCCAGCTCATCCTCAGCCTGCTCAACCGTTGCATCCATATTTGCCAATACATCAGTCCGATTGACCTTATGTTTTAAATGCTGTGCCAAATAACTAAAACTGGTTTTGCCACGTGCATAAAAGCGTTGTTCTGGTAAGGGTTGAGCATTCAATATCATGTGCTGTTGCTCTTGCTGTGTTCGAACTGCGAGAGGTCGCTCTAAAATTAAAGCTTCATCGGCACTATAGGTATGTTGAAAATGCTCACCTTGATTTTTCCAAAAAGCGAGACCTGAAAACTTATTTTTCTCACCTTTTTCAGGCTCAAATACGGCATAAACACGATGACTGGCACGGGTCAAAGCCACATACCATAAGCGATTTTGTTCTGCTAAAGCACGTTGTTGATGCTGATCAATCTCAGTTTGCTGTAGGAAATTTTTATCCGCAATCGCAACAACACGTTGAGTTCGAGTTTGCCCCGTTTCAGGCAATTGAACCTCTGTCATCGAAAAATTTAAAGTCTTTTGTATTTCTGAATAGGGTTTATTTGCGCATAATAAAAACACAATTTTAAACTCTAAACCTTTGGACTGATGTATCGTCATCAGTTGCACACCTGCATCACTGGAAAGCTTATGTTCAAGTTCCCAATCACGATCACTCGGTGAGTGCAGTTGTTTTAAATACCAATGATAAAGGTTTTGAATGCCTTGTACGTGCTCACTATGTTGACTCAAAATATCGGTGAGATGACGTAGATTCACTACGGCTCGCTCATTGTCTCGGCTTTGTGTCGCAACCAATTGCTGCCAAATACCAAACTGATTGAGACAGCGTTGCCATGCAGATAAAAATCCCTGATTGAGCCAAATTTCACGAATCTCATCGAACTGCTGAATATAATGGCTTAAACCCTCTGCACTGTGTTCTAACTCCATCAATCGTTTTAGATCGAAGCCAAATAGACGACTCAGTAAAGCGCGTTTCAACTTCGCCTCATCATAAGGATGCAGCAAGGCCGTGAGTAATGCGCCCACATCCTGCGCAATAGCGGAATCAAATACACTGCGTTTGGTAGGTCGATTGACGCGAATACCCATACGCTGCAACACATATTGCACTTCATCCAGTTGGCGATGGCTGCGCGACAACACCGCAATATCATCTTCAGCGATTACTATCGGCTGATCATTCTGTAAATACAGTTGTTTTAAATGCGCTTGATTCAATAGATGCTGAATTTGCCAAGCGACTTGCGTGGCTTGTTCATTCCCCTCTTGCAACTGCAACCAGCGTAAAGGCTTTGGATTGGATTGCTGCTGTTCAATCAAAGCAGGATGAGGTCGTGAACCTGCTTGAATCGGGTCATACATGACCTGCTCACCAAAATCCATCTGACGCTGAAATAATACATCGACCACTTCCACCAGCTCTTTGACCGAACGATGATTATGAATCAATTTATATTCATGCCCTTGCTTCGCCATAATATCTTGGTAGGCATTCAGGAAGGTCAGCATATCGCCACCACGGAAGCCATAAATCGCTTGTTTACGATCACCGACCATAATCATGCAGCCTTTCTGGAAACGCTGCGGATGTCGCCAAATACTCGCGAGCATATCATCCTGATCTTGGTTGGTATCTTGAAACTCATCGACCAAAATTAAGGGATAACGCGCTTGGACAAAGACAGCAAAACGTTGCCCTTGCTCCCCTTTTAAAGCATCAGATAAGGTTTTGATTTGTTGGGCAAAGGTGGTTTCGCCTTTTTGCTGTAACACTTGCGGCAAGCGCTTTTTCACTTCAATGCACAAATAAGCTTTTAAAAACACATCCAACTGCTCAAACTGTTGTTGTGTTTGCAGCACAGATTGAAATAACGACTGAATCTGCAATACCGTTGCATGTTGATAAAAAGTATCGCTAATGTCTGCTGGGCATTTTTTAAAGATTTTTTGCTGTTCAAGCTTATCTAAAAACTTAAATACCGCATCTCGCGCGTTGGCAAAATACGCATCAAATACCTGCACATTTTCAACACTTGATAATGCATCTAATAGTAATGGTAGAGATTCCGCAAAGAGTTTGTGAAAGGCATGATTACGGAAAGAGGTACCATTAATATGTGAATAATATGCGCCATCCAATGAGAAATAATCAGACAAGGTACTCAAATCAATGTGCTGCGCCTGATGTTGCCAAGCTTGCAATTGAGTTAGCTCAATTTCAGGTAGATCAGGTAATTTAAATTGCGCCGAACTAAAGTTCAGCGAGCTTTCCACCATCCCGACAAAATGATCAACACTTTTTAAACTACCGACACTATAAAGTGCATCAATCACTTGCTGCGGTTGTGTTTGAATCCATTCACGTAATACATCATGAATCAATTGTCGTGTGTAGGTTTTCGCATCTTCTGTGATTTGTGCTCTTTCAATTTTACCACTTTCAAAAGCAAACTCTCGCAATAACTTTTGACTAAAACTATCCAGTGTCCCAACAAATAACTCATCGAGTTGATCAATCACCAACTTGAGCCGTTCACAGGCATAGGCAATCCGTGGCGCAAAATGCTGTAGCACATGCTGTTTCAAAGGATCAGATTCTTGTGCTGCCTGAACTTGAATATCTCGCTCGAGTACATCTCGGAAAGGTTCTAAATAATCTAAAGTTTCAACGAGACGTAGTCGGATTCTCGTTTTTAACTCAGCAGCAGCAGCACGAGTAAATGTCGTTGCAATCACCTGATTTGGTAAATATTTTTCTAAAAAAATGCGTACCATCAAACTGGACAAAGTATAGGTTTTACCTGTTCCTGCCGATGCCTCAATCAAATGCAACCCTTGAAATTGAATATCACGAATCGGTTGATAAGACACTGGATATAGAGAGCTCATGCCTTACTCCACACGCAAAAATTCAAAAATCGGTTGATACAAGACAAATGAATACTGATCACAAGCATAGTTCAATAAAGCAGTGGCATCTTGCTCTTGTAAAATAAACTGCCAATCTCGATGTAATTTACAAGCTTCATTTTGTGTCATGTCAAAACCTGAAAAATCGCCTGTATCATTCCAATCTTTTAACACTTGTTTTTGACTATTTTCATCCAAAATTTGTCGAGTATCTTGCTCAATCCATTCATAAGGTTTGGCTTTTTCCAAAGGTTTTAATAATAGTGCTGCTGGCAAAACCACGGGTTGTTGTTGCGCATTTTGCCAAAGCTGTAACCATGCTTGTAAATAATCTTTTGCTTGGGTTGAACTTACGCCTTCACAAATCACCGTTTGATTACTGAACACCACGATACGGCGTTTCTCAATGGCTTGGCCCTGATTCGAAACAACCAGCCAGAGCAAATATTCCAACCACACTTTAGCCAAACGTTTGGCACGCGCACTAGAAGCATCTAAGCTCACCCAATCCTGCACATCTTGCTTGGGGGTGATACAACTCATTTGCAAATGCTTAGAAACTCGCCAAATACGTTGCGTAGTTTCTGTCGGCGCGGCTGCATATTGCTGTAAACGTTCCATTAAACGTTGTTGTTCTAAACGGCTTTGCTGCCATGCACTGTGCTGTACCTTGCCGACAGGCAACTGATCTTGCAAGATGCTGGGTGACACTTTTTCATCGTGCTGCTGTAAAAAATGTCGAATCGCATATTTGCCTAGACCATCTAATAACAAAGGCTCGGCTTGATCGACCAATTCAGTGGCACTTAAATTTTCCACCCCTAACGTTTTTAAATATAGCCGTGCTGGAAAGGTCACATCTTGAATCCATTGCTGACTCTCCAAAATGGTCATTTCACTCTGTTCAACTGGATACGCTGAATTTACCCATGCCTGTCGTTCACCTTTCGCTTTCTGAATCTGTGAAGCAACCTTAAACCATTGATCTTGGAAACGTACAGGTCGATCCATCGTAAAGCCGAGCGGATCAAAAGGTTGCAAACGGTGTACATGATAGAGAGGATAAAGTTGAGGTGGGCAAATCTCCCCTAACCCCTCTTTGATAAACATAGGAACTTCTTCACTCTCCCCTCTTTCATACAGAGGCATTGGGGAGGATTGAACAATCAACGCCAAATGATCTCGAAAGCCTTGCAACACACTTGAAGGCTCTCTCACTTCTCCATCATTGATATCAAAACCATTATAGAACAGCCACAATTGCTCCTGCGCTAGCAATACTGCATCTAAAAATGCGCCCTGATCATCCTCTAAACGAGAACGATCACCCAATTGCTGACGCAATGCATCCATTAAGTCAAAAGGAATATGGCTGTCTCGATTTGGGAACTTACCTGTATCTAAATTTAATAGCACAATCAAACGATAAGGAATTGGACGGATTTGCCCGATCTGACTAAAGGTGATTTGTCCTGTTGGTTCAACCTGTGCAGACTGACTTTCTAAAGTTCGTTGGATTTCTTCAATGATATAAGGCAATGGCAATGAAATTTGACGCAGCTCAGTTTCAGCATCTTCATAATAACTGGCCAAAGTCAGCATACGCTCTTGCTTTTGGATGATTTCACGTACAGCTTTTAACGCGACAATCTCCGCTTGCTCAAACTCCTGCACATCATCTTTCAGTCGTTTTAACCATGCCTCAACAGGCAACCGCTGACCATGTTCATGTGCCATCAGCCAATTTCGTCGCGCAGATAAATCTTGATAAATCTGAATCAGAATTCCAATCAGCTCAAAATCACTAGACTGAACCATCGCATAACTAAGCGTCTGTTGCACCATTACATGCGCAGGCACCGCAATACCCAGCGCCAAACGATCTAAGGCGAATTTAAAACTATAACGATAGTCTTGATCGGTTTCACTCAAACTTTGTTGCAGATGCTCTGCATCCAAACCACGCTTAAAACCCGCATCATTGAGTAAATCCAACATCCGTTGTGCTTGGCTATAATCCAAACCATAGCGCTGTTGCGTTGCAGATAAATTTAACCAGTCAGCGAAATCATCTTGGGTAAAGCGACCTTGTGTCAATTGCAAACGACCTAGCACCGCACGCCAAGCATTCAAAGCATCAAGCTGGGCGACACCTGCAATTTTGACAGGTAAAAAAACTTCCTGATCATTGGCAACCGCAGGAAATACACTACGAATCAATGGTTCTAGCTCAGCGAGATTTGGCGTTAAAACCAACACATCACTTGGACGACGCGGCATGACATCAGACTGAGATAGCCAATTGACCAATTGCTCTTTAAGTACCTCAAGTTGACGTAAGCTGGAATGGCAAACATGCAATTGAATCGATTGATCATCAATGGCAAGTTCATATTGCGCAGCTTGAGGTTCAGCGAGATAGAAAATATCAGACTGGATTTTCCCTAATAAAGTTTCAGGAAATTGCTCAACAAAAGCATCCACCCACTTGCCTTCCTCACCTGTTGCAAGCTGGGACAATAAAGAGAAATGGTCACGCGCCTGCTTCCCTAAGCGAGTCAGCAAAGGATGACGTGACTCGCGTGCTTGCGCATTAAAGAACAGCGTAAATTGTTCAAAAAACGCCGTGATTTCCTCATCCGTTGCTTTGGGATTTTTGGCAATAAAGCGCTCTTTCACCCCTAAATCGTAGCGTTGCTTCCACAAAGGATCGACACTATCCGCCCAATACTCTTGAGACGGGTTATAGTGCAAAATAACCACATCTAAATATTGTCCTAAGCGGCGTAAAAACTGCAATTGGCTCGGTGGTAAATCCAAAATGGTAAATACAATCACCTGATTGGGCAGTTGCGCTAACGCTTGATCACGTTTGTGCGGTTGATCAAGAATATGCCAAAAGTCAGCATCAATACTCTGCATCTCGACAAAGTCATCATGGAAATAGTTCTGCCATAGCCAACGTTGCCATGCCTCGAGCTTTTCTGTTTGATCTAAGCTAAATGCCGAGGTTTGTTGATCTGTGGTTGAGATGAGTTGTTCGATATTCAAGGCTTGGTTTCTGCCCCAAGCCGATAACCAATTACCTGAACAGGTACACTCGCCCTCACATGCACGTTGGCAAGTCCCACGATAAATCATGTAGTTGTTAAATAGTTGTGAAACTTGCTCAGCCACCCAATACAACATACTTTGTTTTTTTAGCTGTTTCTCTCTACCCTGTTTTAATTGATCGGCACTATCGTAAATACGCTGTACGATTGAATATAAAGGATGATCTTCAGCAAGATTAATTTGATCCGCTTGAATAAAAGATTGTAAGGCTTGATGAATGCGCCATTTTAAAATCAATCGAGGAATATTGGCTTTACGTACTTTTTCTTTATTTTCTAGGACTTGTTGATAAGCGTACCATTGAAAACCGCGAATACGTTGATGAAATTGATAATTGGCAGTCATG
Source organism: Acinetobacter sp. COS3 (assembly GCF_000475335.1). NCBI lineage: Bacteria > Pseudomonadati > Pseudomonadota > Gammaproteobacteria > Moraxellales > Moraxellaceae > Acinetobacter > Acinetobacter sp. COS3. The sequence goes on along the minus strand of NZ_AXCD01000012.1, from coordinate 80,539 downwards.
CCTTGTTGTTCAGCAATTTTCTGCGTGAGCCATTGCTCCTGCGCGGGACTCGGTACAATAAAATGCTGCGTTTTAAAGACTTGAAATGGCGAGTTGCTCGGCTGATTAATTGATGCCATCACACCTTGCAATAACACATCAAGGCGTTGACTTTGAATAACATGAATCCCCATGCGTAACTACAACCTCGTCAATAAATCAGCATTGTGTTGCACGAAACCGTACACAATCATCACTATACAACTTCATCGAACTATGTCACGTTAAACACACAAGGAAATAAAAAAATTGTTTTGAAATTCACCACTCAGTACGATTGAATGTACTATCGAGGGATAGACTTTAGGTATAACTTTATGAAAATTGAAAAAATTCCTGACTCAATTGATCCGAGCTTGAACTTGGATCAAATCCGCGAAGAATGTTTAGAGCTTACAAAAAAGCGTGCGTATTGGTCAGCAGGTGCAGCAATTGTCCCTATTCCATTTTTTGATGTTGTGGTCGATTTAGGCATGCTGACCCAGATCATTCCTTATGTGAATGCTCGCTTTGGCTTAGCGCCTGAACATATCAGTGTCTATGACCCAGAAACCAAGAAAGTACATTGGGATGAATTACGTAAACGTGGCTTTGAATTTTCAGGTTTTGTAGTAGCACGTACAGCGATGAAAAAATCGTTTAATGGTTTTTTTACCAAGATTGCGACCAAACAAGTGACCAAGTTTATTCCTCTCGGTGGTCAACTTGTAGCAGCAAGCCTTGGTTATTTCATGATGCGTAAAATTACCGAAGCACATATTCAAGATTGCTATAACTTGGCAAAACGTATTCAGCAGAAAAGCCGTAATACCATTGTGGCTTAATCACTTTTAAACGTAATGTTTTTATATCTTTCAGTTGAAAGCTTAATCCGCTTTCAACTGTTTTAAAATTGCCTTCAGCACTTCGATCCTTGCAGTATTTTTATCATCAGTCGCAATCACATACCACGGCGCGTAATCAGTATTCGTTCGTTCAAACATATCCGCAGCCGCATTTAAATAATCATCCCATTTTTCACGGTTGCGCCAATCTTCTTCAGTAATTTTAAAGCGTTTATGTGGCGTTTGTTCACGCGCTTTAAAACGCGCTGCTTGCTCATCTTTACTAATGGCGAGCCAAATTTTCACAAGTACGGTTTGGCTATCGACAACACTTTGTTCAAAACGATTAATTTCGTCATAAGCACGTTGCCATTCGACAGCACTAGCAAAGCCCTCGATTCTTTCAACTAAAACACGTCCATACCATGTACGATCGAAAATTGTGATCTTGCCACTATCATTTAACTTACTCCAAAAGCGCCATAAATAAGGACGACGTAACTCATAACGCTCTGGTGCAGCAATACTATGAATTTCATATTCACGAGGATCGAGTTTTTTTACGATGCGCTTAATCGCACCACCCTTTCCAGCCGCATCCATTCCCTCAAAAGCCACCACCACTTTACGTTCGTCATAACGCAACGCATCAGCTACTTTTTTGGTTAGTTTGTTTAGCTCTTCCTTATATTCATCTTTATCTAAACTGTCTTTGGATGGTTCAAGTAAGGTTTTCGGAACTTTAGCTTGTTGCCACTTTTCTGTAATTTTGGTTTGGTGATCAGGTAGCTCACGCAACGTTTGCAACACATATTGTGCGAAGCATTGATCTCTTACTTTTTCATCCTCACCATCAATCACAAACCAATCATCTGTAAATTTTTGACTTAGACTCGCTAAGGTATCGTATTGTTTTTTATTGCGCCAATCCAAACCATGTAATTTATGCCAGTGCTGTTCTGAAGCATCAATTTGATCTAAACGTTTCTGTAATGATTTCCATGACAAGTCAAACCAAACTTTAATTACATGCACATTGTTGTGTTGTAAGTCATGCTCAAAAGCTCTCATCTGCTCAACATAGGCATCAAACAACTCTTCATTTAAAGGTTTTGATACATGCATCGCAGTTGAAAGTAGGTCGCTGTACCAATTACCAAACATCACCACGATCTGCCCTTCGGCAGGAATAAATCGGGTATACGGCTGCCAAAATACTTGGTTCGATGAAAGCAGCGTTGGAGCATCCGCCTTCACTTTTAAATATCGCGGATCGAGCCATTCTCGCAATTGCTTGACTGACTCGCCCTTGCCCGCCATTTCAATGCCACTGACCAAAATCAGAACACTTTTGGCATTCTTCTTATCTCGACTATCTTTTAAAGCGTATTGTGCTTCAATCAGATCTAAAGACAGTTCATCTTCATCTCGTATTTCAAATTTTGGTTGTTGTGCGCTCATCTTTAATTCTAAATGGCTAATTATTAAGAATAAGTATAATGAAATCGATTTAGAGCTTTACAGAACCCTTGTACAGTTTATGTAGAGTTAAATCAGTGAATGACAACAGTGACCAATTGTTAAACATTTTCGGTTTATGCTGTCATGGTTCTTCGTTATTATGCAGCCTATGATTTTATGGTTTTATTTTCTTTGAGTTCAAACATGTCAAAACTCGCTGCATTTGATCAACTTTTATTACAATACCAATCTTTGAACTATCACCAAAACCCAGCGATTGCCCAACGTCTGCACGAAGTACAAGCATGGATGAAAGAGCGTATTGCTCAAACGCATGAAGAATTTTTTGCCCGTCCAGAAAATCAACTTATGGCGCAATATTTTCTCAATCGTTTATACGGCGGCCCTGATTTTGATGCTATGGCACAGCAAATCGAACGCCTATTAAAGTATGCTCATAAAGCAGAAAGCTTACTCCCTGAAAATGCAATTAAAACGGGTACTAAGTCTGTCAGCCTTGCAGTCCTCGCAACTCAACTGGATGAGCAAGTTGCAATGCAACTTTTGGAAGATTATCCATTAGAAACGGCATTGACTGATGACATCATGCGTCAAACCCTTGTGAAACTTGATCAAGGTGAGGCACGTTATGAACAGCTTCATTTACTGGATGAACTTGGCCAAACACTTGATAAATACATGCGTTCAACCATGATGTTTGCCGCCTTTAAAATGTGTAAAGGTATTGCACATAAATATCAATTCGATCGAATGTATGAATTCATCCAAGAAGGCTTTGCCGCAATGAAACCGATGAAATCAGCCGCGGTATTTATCAAAACATTTACCGAAAAAGAGCGTGAGATAATCGACAAAGTACATGCAGGCCACCCTGATCCATTTCGTGCATAAACTCGTTACTCAAATCCCTCTTCGCTTAAGAGGGATTTTTATTTAAGAACTCAAAAAACCAAAATGAAAACACTTTTGAGATCGTGACTTTCTGTATATTATTCACAACAATGATATGCTAAGCCCTGTAAAAAATTACAAAATCTGTCATCATGCATGCTGATTCGTGCCGCTAGAGCAAAAAGTTTAGGAGAACACAATGTCTAACGAAAACCAACAGCCTACCCCAGAAGTTGAGCAAACTCAAAGTTCAGACAAAGTTAGCCCATTCCTAAGCGCACCGCTTCCTCAAGGCACACCTCAAGGTCAGCAACAATCTTTACAACAAAATATTGCGTCTACACCAACAGGTTCGATTCCAAAATACAACCTACCTCGCGGTGCGAATACAGGTAATGTTGGAGAAACTACACACTTCGGCTATCAAACTGTAAGCAGTGATGATAAAGCCCAAAAAGTTGCAGAAGTTTTCCACTCAGTTGCAAGCAAATACGACATCATGAATGATTTGATGTCATTTGGTATTCATCGCCTTTGGAAACGTTTTGCGATCAACATGTCTGGCGTTCGTCGTGGGCAACATGTCCTTGATATTGCAGGCGGTACAGGTGACCTTGCCAAAGTATTTAGCCGTGAAGTCGGTCCACAAGGACACGTTGTTCTTTCTGACATTAATGAATCAATGTTAAATGTTGGTCGTGATCGCCTGATTGATGCGGGCTGCACCAACGTTGATTTCGTTCTTGCCAATGCAGAAACATTAGAACCATTTGCAGACAATAGTTTTGATTTAGTGACCATTAGTTTTGGTCTTCGTAACGTGACGGATAAAGATGCAGCACTACAAGCGATGTATCGCGTGCTGAAGCCAGGTGGCCGTTTATTGGTACTTGAATTTTCAAAACCAGTGTTTGAACCATTTTCTAAATTGTATGACCTTTACTCATTCACGGCACTTCCGATTATGGGTAAACTCGTTGCAAATGACTCTGAAAGTTATAAATACCTTGCTGAATCGATTCGTATGCACCCAGATCAACGTACTTTAAAAGGCATGATGGAAAATGCAGGCTTCCAAAGCTGTGACTATCATAACTTAACAGGTGGTATCGTTGCGGTTCACCGCGGATTCAAACTTTAAAGTTTTGACGTTAAGGAATTTGCAATGTGGTCGATTTTAGCACTCGGTGCGGTTGAACGACTCATTCATCATGTGATTGACTTGGATGCGATTACTCGCATTCAACTCAATCAATTACAAGGTCAACTGTTACGCGTGGTTATCGACAGTCCACAACTTTCAGTTGATGTGTTTTTTGATGAAAATAAAGTTCGTTTAGAGCCTACAGTCACAGGGCAAAGCCAAAGCCCCTCTATTTTTGAACAGCGTCCATTTGATCCTCAACAGAAAATCACAGATGCAACAGCAACATTACATGTTGAAAATGTAGTGGAACTGGTCAAATTATTACTCAGTGATATGGATCAAATTGGTAATATTCCGCTACAAGGCGATTATCACTTATTACAAGATATTCAGCGAATTATGCAGCAAGCTGAACCTGATCTCGCCGCACATCTCTCTCCTTGGATTGGCCCTCAACTCGCACATGAGTTAGGTAAAATTCAGCTTGCACCACAGCAACTGAAACGTTCTTTGCAAAGTCAGCTTTTTTTTGTTGAAGACGCCTTAAAAGAAGATAGCGGTTTATTTGCTCCACGTTGGCAAATGGATGATCTCAATCGAGAGACGCGTCAACTCAATCAATCATTAGATCGACTCGAAGCTCAATTGCAACAGTTACAAACTCAATTCAACCAACAAAAGCAAACCACTCAAAACTAGGTAAGATTTTATATGATTCCGCATGTTAAACGGTTACACGAACTCTGGCGTATTGCTGCACATTATCGCCTTGACACCTTGTTCCCCGCGGAAGAATTGCCTGTTAAAGCGCGTCATGCATTAAATATTATTAAAATGCACCCCGCTGCTTGGTCGAGTCGAGAAAAGAAAAATCCACTTAAGCTCAAGGAAGCTTTGGAAGAAATGGGCCCACTTGCAATTAAGTTGGGTCAATTATTATCAACACGCCGAGATTTGATTCCACCTGAAGTCTTATCTCAGTTGGTATTATTACAAGATCGTGTCAAACCTTACGATACACAACTTGCTAAACAACGCATCCAAGAATCACTTAAGGCAGATGTCAGCACCTTATTTTCACGCTTCGATGAGCAACCATTAGCTGCCGCATCTATTGCACAAGTACATACTGCGGCTTTGCATGATGGTCGTGAAGTGGTTGTTAAAGTCACACGTCCTGATATTCGGGGGCAGATTCTGCAAGATTTTGAAATCTTGGCATGGCTGGGTGATTGGTTAGAAAATCGTGTAGAAGCTGCACGTGCCTTACATTTATCAGAGATCATCCAAGATTATCGTCAAATCATTTTAAATGAACTTGATCTGAGCTTAGAAGCAGACAATACCCGCCGTATGCGCCATTACTTTACAGGTTCAAGCATGATGTATGTGCCTGAAGTTTATATGGATAGTAAAGATGTGATGGTAGCGGAACGGATCACGGGTGTTCCTATCTCTGATACGGCAACATTTGATCGTTTAGGTATGGATCGTGCAGATCTCGCTGAAAAAGGTCTGACGATTTTCTTTACCCAAGTATTCCGTGACAACTTTTTCCATGCAGATATGCATCCAGGGAATGTTTTCGTTGAAACGATTAACCCTAGTAATCCACGCTTTATCGCGCTGGACTGTGCCATCATGGGTGAATTGTCTAAACATGATCAAATGACCGTTGCACGCATGTTGCTTGCTGTGATGAATAGCAACTTCATGCAATTGATTCAAATCGTGCATCAAGCAGGCTGGATTCCACCGGGTACAGATCAAGATACACTGGCTCGTGAAATGCGTCGTACGGTCGGCCCTATGGTTTCAAAACCGATGGATCAACTGGATTTTGCAGGCATCTTGATTCAAGTCATGGATATTGCGCGTCGTTTCCACTTGGAAATTCCACCGCAATTGATGTTACTCCTCAAGACATTGGTTCATGTTGAGGGTTTAGGCACAGACCTTTATCCTCAGCTTGATATTTGGAAACTGGCGAAACCGATTCTGACAGAATGGGTCAAAGCCAATATGAACCCCGTTAAAAATGTCAAAGAAATCGGACAACAGATTCCAGATTTATTGCTTGGTGCTCAAGACTTACCAAGCCTGATCATCGACAGTCTAAATGGATTGAAAAATCAGTCTGCATGGCATGACAAACAATTGCGTGAAATTCAACAAATGCGCCTGCAAATGCAACATCAACAACGCCGCAGTTGGATTTTTGGCAGCATCATGTTGATTTTACTTACCATTGCGATTATTACACCTTGGTTTGTATCGATTATTCTTATTGTGTTAAGTAGTCTTTTAGCGCTATGGCGTATGGCGAAATAAAGCAAAAATCCTCTGTTTTCGCAGAGGATTTTTTATATCAATTTTCAAAAATTAATTACGATCAGTTAAAATCACCGTTCAACCAATTTATAACGCCCTTAAAAGAATAAATAATGAAAACAGTCCATTTTGCAATGATTGGTGCAGGTACAGCTGGATTGGCGACTGCGATTTTACTTGCTAGACAAGGTCATCAAATTACGATTTTTGAGCAAGTTGATGAGCTTTGTCCTGTAGGTGCTGGTTTACTGTTACAACCAGCAGGTTTAGCTGTTTTTGAACATCTTGGTGTACTCGACCATACCCTAAAACTTGGCGCAAAAGTTACAGGCTTAGAGGGGCAACTTCCTAACAAAAGACTGCTAGTGAACAGCCACTATCATCAAGCTGGCTCAAATTTCTACGGTATCGGGATTCATCGTGCGACCTTATGTCACGTATTAACTGAAAAACTGGCTGAATACGCAAATCAAATCACATGGTGTATGGGGCATAGCATTGATCAGGTCGAAGAACGCCATAACGAAGTTCGTCTAGTTGGCTCTTACCAACAGCAAAGTTTCGATACTTGTTTTGATGCTGTACTGATTGCGAATGGTGCACGGAGTCAATTACGCCCTAAAGCATGGGTCAAAGTAGATCAAGCTTATCCTTGGGGAGCAGCATGGAGTATCGTGCCTGAGTGCGCCGTATTAGACCCTAAGATTCTGCATCAATTTTATGATCGTTCCAAAATTATGATGGGCGTCTTGCCTACAGGTGCAATTCCATCCGCACCACAACAACGGCTATCCAGTGTGTTTTGGAGTTTGCCGACTTCGCAGTTAAGTACGTTCTTGCAAAATGAACAGGCAAAGCAACATTGGTTGAAACAGGTTTCTAATCGTTGGCCAGATGTTGCTGATTGGCTAGAGCAGCTTTTATTGAGTGAACAACATCAACCGCAATGGCTTTCTGCCCAATATCGTGATGTGGTGATGTCTCAATATGGACAAGGTCGAATCGGGGTCATTGGTGATGCGGCACATGCGATGAGTCCGCAGCTTGGCCAAGGTGCTAACATGGCACTTTTGGATGCATGGGCATTTTCTCAGTCCTTGCAAACTGCTCAAAAAAACCAGCAGATCGACTGGATGATATTATGGCAACAGTATCACCAACACCGTCGTTCTTCGACCCAATTCTACCAATTTCTCAGTCGACTCCTCACCCCTCTTTATCAATCAAATCATTGGTGGGCAGGTGGATTACGCGACCTCGTTTTCCCTTGGCTGTATCAAATCCCGTATTTCCGTAAAGAAATGGCAATCACTATTTCAGGTTTAAAAACAGGTATGTTCCAACAAATGAGCTATCAACAGATTGCGGCATACCAACACAATCAAAATGTCTTGATTGAAAATAATCAATCATTACCTGAATATGACTAAGTGTAAAAATAGGATTTGAATTAAATATGAAAATTAGCCATTTAGATCATTTAGTTCTGACTGTTGCTAATATTGAAATAACTTGTCAGTTTTACCAATCAGCCTTGAATTTTGAAGTTATCACCTTTGGTGATAACCGTAAGGCCCTAAAATTCGGCACTCAAAAAATTAACCTGCATCAAACAGGCAAAGAGTTTCAACCTAAAGCTCATCAACCCACTGCTGGCTCAGCTGATTTATGCTTTATTGCAGAAACACCGTTAGATGAAGTCATTGAGCATCTACGATTACTGAATGTCGAAATTATTGAAGGACCTATTGAAAGAACGGGTGCTGTAGGAAAAATTATTTCTGTTTATGTTCGTGATCCCGATCAAAATTTGATTGAAATTTCGAACTACGAAAAAACCTGAGTTATTTGTAATCTATCGGGATATTTTTCAACTGCTCATTAATATTCCAATTATTTGGCTTATCTTTTAACTCCAACCAACCTCCACCTGCATCTAGCCATTTTTTACGTTGGATCAATACTGATTCTTTTGTGTAATCTTCATATCCAAACTCCGTTCCACAACAGGCACAAATGGCATAATTAGGTATTTTACCGTCTTCCCCCCACGGTTCTTCACATTGGATAAGCCCACAAACACGACAAGCCAAATTTTCATTATTATTCAATATTCAATCCTCTTAATTTAGCCAACATTCATATAATCTTTTTACATGCCTCTGCATTTTAGTCAAAGAAAAGAGTTTCTTACTAAAAAATAAGCGAACTAAATACTATTTATAAAATATAAATTTCTTTGTATCAGTATCACGCAAAAAATACCAAACCGATTTTTTACCCCACAAGCATAGCCAACCCTAGCCACAAACGCTACACTAACGGCTTTCCACCAAATGGATTTCCACTCATGTCAAACTGGTTAGATGAAGTTAAATTTGATTCCAATGGTCTTGTTCCTGCCATTGCACAACATCATCAAACTGGTCGAGTGTTAATGGTTGCGTGGATGAATCGTGAGGCTTTACAACTGACAGCTGAAAAAAATCAGGCAGTCTATTACTCACGTTCACGTCAAAAATTGTGGCACAAAGGCGAAGAATCAGGACACTTTCAAACAGTGCATGAAATTCGTCTCGATTGCGATGCTGATGTTATTATTCTTCAAATAGAACAACACGGCGGTATTGCTTGTCATACAGGTCGAGAGTCTTGTTTTTATCGAAAACTCACACCTCAAGGCTGGGAAATCGTTGATGCCCAACTGAAAGATCCAACTGCAATTTATGGTGCATCCGCAAAAACAGAAGCGCATGACCATAGCCACAGCGAACAAATCGATGTTTTGGGCTATTTAGGTCGCTTAATGCAAGAACGTAAAAATGCTGAAGCTGATAGCTCTTATGTTGCAAGTTTATATAAAAAAGGTATCAATAAAATCTTAGAAAAAGTCGGCGAAGAAAGTGTCGAAAGCATCATCGCAGCAAAAGATTATGCGGTGCATGCTTCACTTGAAAATAAACATGACCTGATCTATGAAGTTGCTGACCTTTGGTTCCACAGCATTGTGATGCTTGGCTACTTTGATCTCGACCCTCAAGTCGTGTTGGATGAACTTGCACGTCGCCAAGGCTTATCAGGTTTAGTCGAAAAAGCCAATCGTAGCAAAGAAGCGTAAGCATCGCCTGTGTCGAGTATCGAGAAACCCAAAGCGACTTATGAGCAAGCTGTTGCCATAGACAATGCTCGTTTAGGACAATCCTTTAAAGTGATTGCCTATGCTGGCACAGGTAAAACGACAACCTTACAAATGATCAGTGATGCCATGCCTGAACGGCGTGGTATGTATTTGGCATTTAACAAAGCCATCGCAACAGAAGCGCAGAGTAAATTTCACGGCAATGTAAATTGTCGAACATTCCACTCACTCGCTTTTCGCAGTGTGCCACGTGGGGTAACGGATAAATTACGTTTACCACGTCTTAGTCCAAGTTTTATGGCCAAAGAATATCGCCTAGAACCGATTACATTGCGTCGACTCATGGGTGGACGTTATGAAAAATACGTTTTGATGCCAAGCCGTTTAGCGAGCCTAGTTGCCAATGCGGTGAGCTATTTCTGTTCAACCAGTTCACAATACCCCGCACCTCGTCATATCCAAGCACCCAACTGGTTGCATCAGGACGATATCGAATCTTTACAACAGCATCTTTATCCAGCTGTTGAACGCCGCTGGTTAGAATCGATTGATCCTAATCATCAAGCAGGCATTGGGCATGACATTTATCTGAAATTATGGGCATTGTCTGAACCGAATATTCCTGCGGATTATGTGCTATTTGACGAAGCACAAGATGCTGATCCCTTGATGTTAGGAATTTTGTTGCATCAGAAAAGTACCCAAGTGATTTATGTCGGTGACGCACATCAGCAAATCTATGCTTGGCGTGGTGCAATCAATGCGATGCAACAAATGCCACTACCTGAAAGCCGTTTGACCACCTCGTTCCGTTTCGGTGATGCAATCGCAGATGTGGCAAATAGTTTGCTTGGTGCACTCAATGAAACCGTTCCTCTACTCGGCAATCCAAATGTAAAATCGAGTGTGGTGAATAAACCGCACACCAAAATGCGTGATGCCATCCTGTGCCGTACCAATGCCCGCGCGATGGAGTTACTGCTTTCAGGTCTGGTGCATGGCGACAAAGTCAGCTTACAAGCAGATCATCAAAAACTCAGTCGTTTTGTTGATGCGGCAAGCTTATTGAAACAAGGTAAACGCATTACCGATGTCCCTGAGCTGGCTTGGTTTAACTCATGGCATGATGTACATGAATATTGTGAGACCAATGACGGCAGCGATATTAAACCATTGGTTAAATTGGTCGATGATCACGGCACAGAACCACTTAAAAAAGCCCTTGCCAAAATCACACCGATTGAACAAGCTGATTATGTGATCTCAACGGCACATAAAGCCAAAGGACTGGAATGGAATCGTGTCCATATCGAAGATGATTACCAATTCAAAGTGAATGGACTGGAACATAAAATTACAGATGAAGAATTAAGATTACTTTACGTTGCCTGTACTCGTGCTAAAGTAAGTTTAAATATTCACCATCTTTTTGACTTAATACAACAATTAAAACGGTGCGCTCCCTCAAGTCTTCGTCAGTCAGCAGGTTAAAGCGCTTAGATTGAGGTGAGAGCCTATGCAACTTGAATCTGTTCTCTTCAAGCATGTTGGAATGTTTCGAGACTTAACTGTCGAATTTCAGGCTGAGCGTCCTGTCACACTTATTTTGGGTGATCAAGCTACAGGCAAAACCACGCTATTAAAAAATATTTACCAAACATTAACGTGGTTCTCGGCACGTTATAAAGATATACGAACAGCGGGCGTGGTCATTTCTGATCAAGACATTATGCTGACCCGACTCCAAGCAAAAATTCAAATGCAAGTTCGTATGAGTACTGAACTGACTGGTAGTTTGGCGGAAAGCAGCTCAGCCGCAGAAACAGATACTCAAAGCTGTGTTTGGAAATTATTTAAGACATTTAATAGTCAAGGTGTCGGTATCAGTCAAGTCGAGACACAGCAGCTTGATCAAATGGTTACGCTTTATCAAAAAACCAGCTTACAAGATCCTTTATTTGGCTTACCACTGATTGCTTATTATCCTGCTGAACGCTTTGTCCATGAAATCAATTTACAAAGCAAAAATGTTCCGGGAATTTTACAAGAAATCTCTGCTTATGATCTTACGGCGATTCCCTACACCACTTTTGCGCGTTTTTTTGAATGGTTACGTGAAATAAGTGATGTAGAAAATGCCCACTCAGCTCATATTGTTCGACGCTTAATGGGGAATGATTTTAGCCAACAAAATCAATTGGAAATATTAAATCAATTACAGCAAGAATTGGCTAATCATCCAAAGCAACTATCTGCCCCAAATCTTTATGCATTGAAAAAAAGCTTACATACCATTTTTCCTGACTTGACAGACCTCTACATTCAATATGTTCCAAAATTACAATTGATCGTACGTTATCGTGATCAGTTAATTCCATTTCAACAGCTCTCAGCCTCACTCAAAACATGGATTGCACTTGTTGGTGATATTACTCGTCGCATGTGCTTACTCAATCCGCATTGTTTTGATCCATGTATAGAGGGTGAAGGCATTTTATTAATTGATCAGATCGACCATCAGCTTGATCAAAATAATTGTGCTGAGATTTTGCAACGGCTTCATCAAGCATTTCCAAGACTACAAATTATCGCTTCAGGCAATCGAGATGAATTGCTTGAACATGCCGTGGATTATCAATGTTTACGTTTAGATGCCAAAGAAATCTACGAAATCAATGTAGAAAAGTCACAACAACAACTCTCTCAACTGTATAACGAACTAGTTTGGACTGAAGAAAATAACATCGCGCAAACGCACAACTTACTGGAAACAGAAACACTGATTAGCCGAGTGGATGAATTATTTCATCAAATACAGGAGCTTAACCCTCAAGAAAAAAATGATTTATTAAGCTTATTAAAAATTGATGATACCCCCGAAGAAACACCGCTTTAATCATTTGTTTTATCGACTGAATTTTCCCGACCAAACTCAGCCTGATGTTGTTATTTTCATGTAATAACATCGGGTTTTTGTTCATATTTTATAGTAAGATAAAGCTCATTTTATTTTCAAGTTGTGCAATACAACTTGCTGCCTCCGTTAACTTGATTGGGTTTCGAGATTTGAAACTTTGGCGCTCTCTTTGAATGCCTGTGAGTCTCGAAAAGAAAATTCACCCTTAGGTCGCTCCCGACCTAAATCATCGACATGGATACCAGTGTGCTACCGATTATTATCTTATTACCGCTCATACTCGGCACCACCCTTGTCGCACAATTGCAACGTATTTCGCGGGGCATGACGGCACTAGGGGCAATTGGCATCAGCCTTAGTTGTTTCATTTTACTTTTTACTCAGGCAGAAACTGTTCTTCAGGGAAATACTCTGCAACAAAGCTGGGATTGGCTTCCTCAACTTGGAATCAATCTAAGTTTTCGCCTAGATGCATTAGGTTTATTGTTTGGTCTGCTGATTAGCGGTATCGGTACACTCATTTATATTTACGCCTATTATTATCTGAGTCCGAAAAACTCTCTTAGTAAACTTTATCAATTATTAATGCTGTTCATGGCGGCAATGCTTGGTATCTCACTTTCCAATAACCTCATTATCTTATTGGTATTTTGGGAATTAACCAGTATTTCATCATTCCTTTTAGTGGGTTATTGGAGTCAATATGATGCTGCGCAACGCGGCGCTCGTATGGCACTCACCATTACAGGAATGGGCGGTCTTGCAATGCTCGGTGGTTTTGTCTTACTCGGGCAAATCACAGGAACTTATCAAATAGATCAGCTTGTGCTGATGAAAGATACCATTCAACAGCATTACCTTTTTGTACCAACCTTATTATTAATTTTATTGGGTGCATTCACTAAAAGTGCGCAGTTCCCATTTCACTTTTGGTTACCCAATGCGATGGCTGCGCCAACGCCTGTTTCCGCTTATCTGCATTCAGCAACCATGGTTAAAGCAGGTATTTTCCTGCTCGCACGTTTAGCACCTATTTTTATTGGTGCTGCGCTGTATCACAATATCGTCACCTTTGTCGGTCTATTCACACTGTGTATGGCGGCAGGTTTTGCAATTTTCAAAGAAGATCTCAAAGGTCTGTTAGCATATTCAACAATCAGCCATTTAGGTCTAATTGTATGTTTACTGGGGATCGGTTCTCCCCTTGCTGTCGCTGCTGCGATTTTCCACATCATTAACCATGCTACATTTAAAGCTGCACTGTTCATGATTGCTGGGATCATTGACCATGAAACGGGCACACGTGACTTACGCAAGCTTAGCGGTGTTTGGCAATTACTGCCTTTCACAGGCACATTAACCATGATCACAGCTGCCTCAATGGCAGGTGTTCCTTTAACTAATGGTTTTATTTCCAAAGAAATGTTCTTTACTGAACTACTTGCAAACTTGTCTGGTCCAGTGATGGTCATTTCGGCAATTGTTGCAACTTTGGCAGGGATCTTTGCGGTTAGCTACTCAATTCGCTTGGTTCACGGCGTGTTCTTTGATGGTGAAGTTGGTAAACAAGTCCCAAATAAAGATGCACATGAGCCTGCATTAGGAATGCGTCTACCAGCAATCATTTTGGCAACTTTGTGTATTTTAGTCGGGATTCTTCCAGCTCTTCTTGCAGGCACGATGGTCAATAGCGTGACTCGCTCAAGCTTGGCACAACCTGAATTTGAAGGCGTTCACCTCGCGATTTGGCATGGAGTCAATGCACCACTACTCATGAGTGTGATTGCTTTGATTGGCGGTGCTATCTTCTATTTCGCTTTAGCAAAAGATGGGCGTATCCGCAAAATTGACCTTGATCCTTATCTAGGTAAGTTTCAAGGCAAGATCATATTTGAGTTGTTCCTAAAACATTTACTGTTAAATAGCAGAAAGATTAAACAAGCAACAGAAAATGGCTCATTACAAAGCTATCTGCTATGGATCGTTTTGTTCAGTACTTTGATGGTTGGCTTACCGCTGTTCAATCAAGGTCTCACTACGGGCACTCGTGAACTGACACATGCACCGTGGGTTGCGATTGTCCTTTGGCTAACACTATTCTCTGGCTGCTGGATGATGTTGTGGTTTCACCACGAACGTATTAAGGCGGTGTTGATTAGTGGTGCAGTTGGTTTGGTTGTCACCATGACTTTTGTAACTCTATCTGCACCCGATCTAGCCCTAACGCAAATCACCGTTGATATTGTAACTACCGTCTTATTATTAATGAGTTTGTCGTTATTGCCACAACTTACACCTTATGAATCAAGCCGTTCACGTCGCTGGAGAGATGCAAGCTTAGCAATCGCAGGTGGCTTAGGTATTGGTTGGATTGCGTGGTTATTATTAACTCGAGATCACAATTCAATTTCTTGGTTCTTTATGCAGCAAGCCATTCCGCTCGGTGGTGGTTCAAATGCAGTGAACGTGATCCTCGTCGATTTCCGAGGATTCGATACCTTTGGCGAAATCGCCGTATTGGGCATTGCAGGTATTGGTGCGCTTTGCTTGATGGATGGTATGCGTGCGCATGGCACCACCATGACCCAAGGTCTGACTTACCGTTTTAATCCATCACCACTAATGCTAAGAATGACTGCTTCTTGGATCTTGCCACTTGCGCTTGTTGTCAGTGTCTATATCTTCTTGCGTGGCCATAACTATCCGGGTGGTGGATTCATTGCGGGTTTGATTACTTCGATGGCACTGATCATTCAGTACATTGTTCTAGGGCAAGACAAAACTGAGCAGATGCTAAAAGCCAAATCAGGTCGTTTATATGAGATTTGGATTGGTTCTGGTTTAACCATTGCTGGTTTAACGGGTATTGCAGCATGGTATTGGGCACGCCCATTCTTAACCAGTGCACATATCTATGTCGAGCCGCCCCTACTTGGGAAAATGCACCTTGCTTCAGCAGCAGCTTTCGACTTAGGCGTCTATATCACTGTTGTAGGTGCAACCATGTTATTGATTTCAGTCTTAGGTGACTCACGCCATTCAAGCATGTCTGGCCCAATCCCAAGTGGAGATAAATAATGGTTAGTATTGAATTTTTACTTGCATCTGGGATTGGCTTACTGACCGCGACAGGAATCTATTTAATTCTTCGTGCGAGAACCTTTCCTGTTGTTCTTGGTTTGGCCATGATCGGCTATGCTGTCAACCTGTTCCTATTCGCAATGGGTCGTTTACAGGTCAATGCTCCAGCTATCTTGACTGAAGCAACCAAAGTTACAGACCCACTGCCTCAAGCACTTGTGTTAACTGCAATTGTGATTGGCTTTGCAACGACTGCATTTATCGTACAGCTTGCACTGCGTAGCCGATATGAATCTGGTACAGATCATGTCGACTCTAAAGAAGAACCCACCTTGACTTATGACCCACGTGAGGATGAGCCATAATGTTCGATTTTTACAATTTTTGGCTTACTCATACTCCTATTCTCAGTATCTTAGTTCCAGCTTTTACCAGCTTTATCCTATTGATACTTGGAAACCCAGGTTCAGGTTCTTTAAAGCAAGACTGGCGTCAACCTTGGCGTCGAGGCATTAGTTTCGTTTCAGCGTTAATCGGTTTAGGGCTGGCAATAAGTTACTTCTCAATTGCGAGTACAGGACAAATCACGGTTTATCAACTCAGTGAATGGTCTGCTCCTTTTGGTATTGTATTAGTGCTTGATCGTCTTTCAGCCTTCATGCTGCTATTGACCTATGCCCTCGCTGTACCTGTTATGTGGTATGCCAGTGAAAACTGGGATACGCGTGGTCGCTATTTCCATGCCATGTTCCATTTCCTATTAATGGGGTTATCTGGTGCATTCTTAACAGGCGATTTATTTAACTTATTTGTCTTCTTTGAAATTCTATTGATGGCATCTTATGTGCTTTTATTGCATGGACAAGGGCGCCCACGTTTTCAGCTGGGTGTGCATTACGTCACCATCAATTTGCTTGCATCTGCACTCTTTCTAATCGGCTTAGGCATGATTTACGGTAGTGTCGGTAGCTTAAATATGGCTGATGTCGGTCGCCTTATTCCAACATTAGACAATGATCAGCATAAACTTGCGATTGCAGGTGGCTTACTATTATTTGTCGTGTTTGGCATTAAAGCAGCGATGCTGCCTGTAGGCTTCTGGTTACCTAAAACCTATGCTGTTGCGAGTACGCCTGTCGCTGCAATTTTTACCATCATGACCAAAGTTGGCATCTACGCCATTTTACGTGTAAATGGCACTGTGTTTGATGATGCAATGGCACAAGACATTCTTAAAAACTGTCTATTAGTCATCGGTCTAGTCACTTCCATTTACGGTGTTATTGGCGCACTCGGTGTAGATCGTTTACGTCGCTTTGTAGGTTTCATGGTGCTGTCATCTATCGGAACATTGCTAATTGCAATCTCGATGTTCAATACAGCAGCATGGGCAGCAGGTCTTTACTATCTAGTTCACAGCACATTGATTGCAGCAGCATTCTATTTGTTCTGTGGCTGGATTACATCACAGCGTGGTGCATTTAAAGACCACCTCAAAGTTTCCCCTAAAATGAAACAGGAAAAGGCTGCGGCATTTACCTACTTTACCATTGCCTTAATGCTTGCTGGTTTACCACCTTTTAGTGGATTCCTTGGTAAAGTATTCATCCTACAAGCAACTGCTGAAACAGCTTATCAAGGTTGGATTATTGCCGTTATTTTAATTGTCAGCTTGCTCAGTATCATCGCACTTACCCGCGTTGGTTTCATTCTGTTCTGGCGAGCTACACCACCAGAGGAAAATCCAAACGAAGAAGCTTATGCTGTTTATCAAGCTTTACCAGAAGTAGCTCCAAAACGAAATGATAAAGCGATTTATATTCTATTGGGTACTTTAATGGCTTATGTAGTATTTGCTGCTCCAATTCAAAACTATATGGCTTTGACTGCACAGCAAATCCAAAATCACGCCCTTTATCAGCAAGCCATTTTAAAGACGGATAACCAAGGCCGTGCGATCAGCGTTCAACCTTATGATCCAAGCTATTTGCCAGAAACAAAATATGGTGGTGAAGTAGAAGATCATAATGCTTTACTTATTCCTGATGTGATTTCCAAACCAACACTGCAAGGTGAGCACATCTCTGAATATAAGCAACGCCAAATTGCAGAACAAACGTTAGAAGCACCAACGATTCCAAATACCACTCAGTTAAAACCAATGGAGGAACACTAACATGCAAAAAGTAGCTTTGCTTGACCGTTGGTTCCCCCACCCTTTCGTGTCTTTTTTGGTTTTTCTGAGCTGGTTAATGCTGTCGCATAGTCTGGACTTAACGGATATATTAGTGGCCATCCTATTGGCGATTATTATTCCACGTTTAGTTGGACCATTTATTTCTAGAACGCCACACATTCACTGGACACCAGCAGTAAAACTATTTTTTGTTGTGCTTTGGGATATTATCGTTTCAAACTTCCGCGTGGCAAAAATGGTGTTGGGTCCAATGGATCAACTCCATCCGAGATGGTATCGCGTTCCACTAGAAACTGAGCATGAAGAAGTGAATACTCTTCTCGCGATGATCATTACTACGACACCAGGTACGGTTTCAGCAGGGATTGATCAAGAGCGTGGCGATATTCTCGTCCACGCACTCAGCTCAGATGACACTGAACTCGATATTCAAGAAATCAAAAAACGCTACGAAACACCTTTACTCGAAATCTTTGATGTAAAGATTGAAGAAGGAGCAAGCAAATGACAATTTTACCTTATGCACTTGGCATTAGCTTAATTGCCATTACTATCTCAATGTTTCTATGCCTGATCCGATTGATTATCGGCCCATCTGTCATCGATCGCCTACTTGCTTTAGACACACTATTTTTAAATGCGACATGTCTTATTGTTGTTTTAGGTGTGTATTGGGTAAGTACCAATGTCTTTGAAGGAGCATTATTGGTTGCAATGCTTGGCTTCGTTTCGACAGCTGCGCTTGCTCGTTATTTCACAACGGGTCATGTCATTGACTAAGGAGATGAGCTATGCAATTAATCATTGAAATCATTATTTCTTTCTTCCTTATATTCGGTGCTTTCTTCATGCTGGTCGGATCGATCGGCATGGTTCGACTACCAGACTTATTTATGCGTTTGCACGCCCCAACGAAGTCGAGTACGTTAGGATTAGGAAGTTTTCTAATTGCAGCAATGATCTTTGGCGCAACGCAAGGTCGTTTTGGTTTTGCTGAATTATTAATTACTTTATTTGTCTTTATTACTGCACCAGTATCGGCAAATTTGATGGCGCAAGCTGCGATTCATTTACGCCTACGTTCAAATAGTGGCGAAGTTCCTGAAGCTTTAAATCGTCCATTACCGTGGCAGCGTTATCGTCGTGTCACAAATAAAGAAGACCAACAATAGTTGGTCTTCTTCTGTCTATGGCAGTGCTTTACGCTTCGCCAAAACTCTCTCCTTAGTCTTCATTCAAAAAGCCTTCTTTGATTTGTTCTGGCATTCCTTCATGCCACCATTGATAAATTGAGGCTTTAATTTCCTCATCATCTTCTGGATCATTGAATGGTTCATCATCTTCACGAACCAATTCATCACCATCAAATTTAAACCAAAATTCCCAAGGATCATCATCTCCCTGACCACGTGCTTGCACATGAATATCAGGTAATAATTCTTTTAAAAATAATAAAATATTCTCAATATTTTCGTCACCATTTGAGCCGTGAGTAAAATCAAGTACAGCAAAACCTGCAACATAAACCAAACTTTCTGGTGCAAGGTCATACTCAACAGAATCAATCTGATCAAGCAACTCTTGCGTTGTATCACCTGCTTCTGGATTAATCACTAAACTTGACTGAATAAACTTTTCTTCATCACCATGATGTGTGGTAAATAAAGCCTCTAGTTGTTTCATGACCTGATCATCTGAATGCTTATAGTAAAGACGGCTATGTAGTTCCACCTAAATTCCCCTATACAATATTTTTAAATAATTTTTATATTCTTAAATTTTAGAACACGGATTCACAATAACAAAAAATCATGTTTTTTTACAATATATTAGCAATTTAATCTGTCGTAATATTTTTTATTTATTACATAAAAAAAGCCACCCTTAGGTGGCTTTTTTCTTTATTCTTTCTCATCTTGCCCTTGTTCAGGCAGATCCTTTACGGCTTCAGCGATCAGACCAAACATGTAGTTACCATATGCATTGGTTTTATCATAATGAAAACGCAATCTCGGCGTAATACGTGTCTTGATACGACGACTCAATTCATGACGCAAGAAACCAGAAGCTTTATTCAATACATCTAAAGTTTCTTTATTCGCTGCTTCACTTTGCTCATCACCAAGCTCACGCCCCATTACTGTGACATAAACTTCAGCATATCCCATGTCAGCACTGACTTTCACCGCTGAGATGGTCACTAGACCACCTAAGCGAGGATCTTTAAGCTCTTGACGGATTAGCTCAGACAACTCACGTTGTACAGAATCCGCCATGCGCTTTAAGCGTTGGCTACCCGCCATTAAAGACTCCGTTTAATTAACTGAACATCATACACTTCGATCTTATCTTGTGCTTTGATGTCTTTATAGCCTTTGACTGCAAGACCACATTCCATACCAGCACGAACTTCTTCAACCACTTCTTTATAGCGACGAAGAGATTCAAGCTCACCCTGGAACACAACCACGTCATCACGTAGAACGCGAATAGGCTTGTTACGGTGTAATACACCTTCAAGAACCATACAGCCCGCTGCAGCACCAAACTTACTTGAATGGAACACTTCACGCACTTCAGCAACACCCAAGATCGTTTCACGATGTTCAGGTGCAAGCTTACCGCTCATTGCTGCTTTTACGTCATCAATTAATTGATAGATCACGCTGTAGTAACGAATATCAATGCCATCTTGATCAGATTTCTGACGCGCTGTGTTATCCGCACGTACGTTAAAGCCCAATAATACAGCTTCAGAAGACTCTGCCAAAGTTACATCAGATTCTGTGATTGCACCAACACCAGAACCAATTACGCGTACTTTAACTTCATCAGTTGAAAGCTCATCAAGCGCAACATGTAATGCTTCAAGCGTACCACGTACGTCTGTTTTAAGCACAACGTTAACTGTTGGAATGTCTTTCTTGCCCATTGAAGCCATGATGTTTTCAAGACGCATCGAGCTTGCACGCTCAAGACGTTTTTGACGCTCGCGATCTGCACGAGCATCAGCAACTTCACGTGCTTTTTTCTCGTCATTGACAACAAGAACTTCATCACCCGCCATTGGCGCTTCAGGTAAACCAAGAATTTCCACTGGAATTGATGGGCCAGCCGAAGTGATACGTTGACCATTTTCATCAGACATCGCACGAACACGACCATAAGATGAACCAGCCAATACTAAGTCACCAATATTCAACGTACCATTTTGTACAAGAATAGAAGTTACTGCACCGCGACCTTTATCAACACGCGCTTCGATAACAACACCTTGTGCTGCACCTTCGGCAGATGCTTTAAGCTCCAACATTTCTGATTGGATCAAGATCAGATCAAGCAACTCATCAATACCCGCACCTGTATGTGCCGATACTTTAGCAACTGGAACATCACCGCCCCACTCTTCAGGAACGATTTCTTTAGTTGTTAATTCATTTAACACGCGATCTGGATCAGCTGACTCTTTATCCATCTTGTTAATCGCAACGATGATTGGCGTACCTGCAGCACGCGCATGATCAATCGCTTCAGCTGTTTGTGGCATCACACCATCATCAGCAGCAACAACAAGAACAACGATATCAGTCGCCTTCGCACCACGAGCACGCATAGACGTAAACGCAGCATGTCCAGGTGTATCTAAGAAAGTAATAATACCTTTCTCAGTTTCAACATGGTAAGCACCGATATGCTGGGTAATACCACCCGCTTCACCTGCCGCTACTTTAGCACGACGGATACGATCTAATAATGATGTTTTACCATGGTCAACGTGCCCCATGATTGTTACAACTGGTGGACGAGTTGTTTGCTCACCACGAGCTTCTTCAGCCGCTTCAAGTAAGTTATCTTCTGCTTGTGTATCAGAAACAAGAATTGGGTTATGACCTAATTCTTCAACTACTAATACCGCTGTATCTTGGTCAATTGATTGGTTCTGAGTAACAAGCTCGCCCATTTTCATAAGCATCTTGATAACTTCACGAACTTTTACAGCCATTTTTTGCGCTAGATCAGCAACAACAATGGTTGAACCAATTTCTACATCATAAATCTGTTTCTTAACAGGTTTTTCAAAACCATGTTTATTTGATTGGCTGGTCTTTAAACCACGTTTGTGATGTTGACGGCTGAAGTTTTGCTCTTCTTGATTATGACGACCACCTTTCTTCTGACCACGCGGGTTAGTTGCACCACCACGTTTAATTTCACGGTCTTCTTGATTAAATGAGTCTTCATATGCTTGGCCAACAAGGCCCGCAGCCAATGGAGAATCATCAATCACACGAATTGTTGTCGTCGCATCATCACTTGAGTATTTAGATGCCATTTTACGCATCTGCTCAAGTGTACGTTGTTGAGCTTCTTCAGCCGCTTTACGACGTACTGCTTCTTCAGTTGCTTTTAACTTCGCAGCTTCAGCTTCACGTGCTTTCTTTTGTTCAGGTGTTTCTGTTGGACGAATAACAGGGGCTTTGATTACTTTATCGCTATTACGCTTTTTCACCACAACAGCTGCTTTTGCAGTTGTTTGACCTGAACCATCAGAAGTATGCGCTGCACGCATTGCTTCTAACGTTGCATTGGCTTTTTGTTCCGCACTGTTACGTGCTTTTTGCTCAGCTTCTTCACGTACTTTTTGCTCAACACGTGCTTTCACATCCGCTTCTGCACGCGCTTTTGCTTCTGCAGCAAGTAACTCTGGATTCGGTTTCGCAAAAACTTGTTTCTTACGTACTTCTACGTTGATATTTTTTGCTTTACCCGATGTACTTGTTACTTTTGCAGTACTCGTTGTTTTACGTTTCAACGCAATTTTTCCTGTGTTACCACTTTCTTGACCATGAACTTTTTTCAAGTGATTGATCAAAGTATCTTGCTGTTCAGTGGTAATAATGTCATCTGCTTTACGCTGTGGTAGACCTGCATCACGAACCTGCTCTAGGAGTTTCTCTACAGGACGTTCTACACTGAGTGCTAACTCTTGAATCGACTTGTCCGTCATCTATTATCTCCTAGTTAAACCATGATTCACGTGCTTTCATAATTAATTGTCCAGCTTTGTCATTATCTAAGCCTTCGATATCAGAGATATCATCAGTTGCTTGATCAGCCAAATCATCAACAGTAATTACACCACGCGCCGCCAATGCATACGCAATCTCAGTTGTCATACCTTCCATACCGAGAAGTTCTGCACTTGGCTCTTGAATATTTTCTTGCTGTTTCAACGCATCTGTTAAAGCAGCTTCTTTTGCACGGCTTTGTAGCAATTCAACCAAATCTGCTTCAAGCTCAATTTCGTCAAATGTTTCAGCTGGTACGTAAGCAATCTCTTCCAATGAAGTGAAGCCCATTTCAACCAAAGCCATTGCTAAATCTTCTTCAATATCAAGACGTGTCATAAACATATCTAAATATTGCTGTGCTTCGTTTTGCTGACGAGCACGATACTCTTCTTCTAACATCATGTCGAGTTTATAACCCGTTAATTCTGATGCTAAACGAACATTTTGACCTTGCGAACCAATTGCACGCGCTAGCTGATCATTGGTCGCAAAGATGATATCCGCACTACGTGCATCTTCATCAAGTACAATTCCAGATACATCAGCTGGCTCTAATGCACTTGCGATATACTGTGCTGGGTCATCAGACCACACCACAACATCAATGCGCTCACCATTTAACTCTTGTTGCACTGCTTGAATACGCGTACCACGCATACCAATACAAGCACCAACAGGGTCAATGCGATGATCATTAGTTTTCACTGCAATTTTAGCACGAACACCCGGTTGACGAGCTGCCGCTTTAATTTCAATGATTTCTTCAGAAATTTCTGGAATTTCTTTCTTCATTAAAGCGATTAACATTTCAGGACGAGCACGAGACAATAATAATTGTGCACCACGACCTTCACGGTTTACGTTATATAAAATTGCATTGATACGCTGTTTCGGACGTAACATTTCTTTGTGAATCGTTTCTTCACGCGCCAAATAAGCTTCAGCATTATCACCAAGATCAATGATGAAACCATCTTTAGTTTGCTTTTTCACTTCACCGTAAATTAGCTCACCAACTTTAGACTCATAAGCATCGGCAACCAATGCACGCTCAGCTTCACGAATCTTTTGTACAATCACTTGTTTTGCGATTTGAGCAGCGATACGACCGAACTCAATCGACTCAACTTCTAACTCACGTACATCGCCGATTGACCATTGTGATGGGTCTACATCAGAGATCGCATCTTGGCATGCTGGCATTTCGTGATCTTCATCAGCAACCACAGTCCATTGACGGAAAGTACGGTAATCACCTGTTTTACGATCAATCTCAACACGCAGTTGAGCTTCTTCAGAGTGTGTACCTTCGTAAAACTTTTTCTTCGTCGCGGCAACAAGGGCTTGTTCTAACGCTTCGAAGATCGCTTCACGACTAACACCTTTTTCATTACTAACCGTTTCTGCAACGGTAAGAATTTCGCGGCCCATAAGTCACCTACCGATTTCTTATAAAATTAAGTTAATATTAGTCTTGATAGATTAAATTTGCTTTATCAATATTATTACTATCAATTTCAAGCACATGCTTACCTTCCACTTCAACTTGGATGATTTCATTTTCTAAGTCTACGGAAAGTAATTTTGCTTGGAATTTTCGACGATTTTCGACAGCAGCAATTAATCGTAAAGCTACTTGTTGCCCAATGTATGCAGGCAATTGATCTAATTGGAAAAATGGACGATCCCAGCCTGGCGATGATACTTCTAATGCATATTCACCAGAAATAGGATCATGAACATCCAACATTGCACCGACTTGTTGCGTTACTAGAACACAATCTTGAACGCCAATACCACGCCCTTGTTCAACTTCACCATCTTCATTAATAACAGGTTCAGCGCTCTCATCAACGGCTTTATCAATATAAATGCGCAGTAAAGAACGTTTACCTTGTGGCAGGAATTCGATCCCCCACAGATCTACACCACAAGCCGCAACAGCGGGTGCGATAAGATCATGCAATGCTTGAGATTTATTTGATAATTTCATTTACTCTCGTCGCTCTTCTACGAGCCAATCAATCTTAACCGTATAGTGAAGCACGACTATTTGACCAATTGATGTCGAACACTACACGATAGTTAAACAACCAATAAAAAAGGGCGATAATCGCCCCTATACTGCACAGAAAAGCATAGCCCACTGTGCAAAAAGGCCCACCTTATTGTGAGCCTCTTTTTAGAAACTTGGTAGCGGGAGCTGGATTTGAACCAACGACCTTCGGGTTATGAGCCCGACGAGCTACCAGACTGCTCCATCCCGCATCAACGTGCAAAAATTATATACAAATATGAAAAAAAGTCAATCTAAGTTTTCATATTTGCTTGATTAAGTTGCACCTTAATCAAATGGTAGCGGGAGCTGGATTTGAACCAACGACCTTCGGGTTATGAGCCCGACGAGCTACCAGACTGCTCCATCCCGCATCAACAATCACTGCATACACCAAACTTACTGGTTATTAAGTTTGGTGCGGAAGGGGGGACTTGAACCCCCACGCCCGAAAGCACTACCACCTCAAGGTAGCGTGTCTACCAATTCCACCACCACCGCAGCTTTGTGGGACGCATTCTATTCCTTTAAAACTAAAAAGGAAAGTCTTAATTCAACTTATTCAGTCGTTTTAGGTGCATTTGATGAAGTTTCAGACGATGTAGCTGGTGCTTCTGTTGTGTTTTGTACAGATTTTAGACTATACGCATCTGTCGTTTGTTTTTTTGCAAATACAGCTAAAGTTAAACTTGTAGCAAAAAATAAAGCGGTAAAAATTGCAGTTAAACGCGTTAAAAAGTTGCCAGCGCCTGAAGCACCAAAAACTGTCGCCGCGCCGCCGCCGCCAAATGATGCCCCTGCTTCTGCACCTTTACCTTGTTGTACTAGAACCAAAGCAATAATCAAGATTGCTAAAATGATATGTACAACGAGTATAAAACTATACATCTCTATTCCTCGTTATTTGCTTTGAGCAAATGCTTTTGCGATTTGGTAAAAAGATCCTGCATTCAATGATGCACCACCAACCAAAGCACCATTAATATCTGGGCAGGCTGCTAATTCAACTGCATTTTCAGCTTTTACGCTACCCCCATAAAGGATCGCCATATCCGCTCCGAATGCCGTAATTTGTTTTAGGCCTTCTCGAATTTTCGAATGCATTGCTTGTGCATCTGCTGGAGAGGCTGTTTTACCCGTACCAATTGCCCAAATCGGCTCGTAAGCAATCACAATATTCTGCCATTGCTCTGATTGAACCACGGATGCAATATCACAAATCTGCTGTAAAACAACTTGTTCAGCCTGACCTTGCTCACGCTGCTCAAGACTTTCACCCACACAATAAATCACAGTTAAATCTGCTTTTAAAGCGTTTTGTAACTTTATCTTTAGAATTTCGACATTGTCACCAAATAACTCACGGCGCTCTGAATGGCCAATTAAAACGAATTCAATTTGGCTATCTTTTAACAGCTCAGCACTCACTTCACCAGTATAAGCACCTGTTCCAGCTATTCTAGAGACGTCTTGAGCAACGGTATAAATTTTTCGGTTCGCATCATCTAACTGAGCTTTTACCTCAGTCAACGCGATTGCCGTTGGCGCCACACCAATATGACAATGCTCAGGAGAAATCGACTGCTGTTGCAGCAAAGTTTTAAATTCTTCTATTAATTGGAGAGCGTCAGCACGCATTGGATTTAATTTCCAATTACCAACAACCCAAGGGGTAATCGTCGAATTCGACATACTTCGCCCACCTACTGTTAATTTCTAAAAAATGCTGCATATTTTACACGTATTTTTAGAAAATTCAGTTTTTTTATAATATGTAAAGTTAAAGCAACGAAAAAAAATTGTAAGCTACGAAATGACAAAAGAAATAGGATAGCTATATAAAAAAAAGATTAAATTTTCTAAGCGCAACTTTTTTAATTTTTTTCTGATTGCTTTTATTATAAAAATTAATTCTCAAAAGAATCGATTAGTTCAAGGTTTTCAGCGTGAACCAAGTCAAAAACAACACTTTCACTAGTAGTATTTTTGCGTAACAAAAGTATAATTTTGTTATATAGCTATTATAACCATATTGTCATAAGGCGGACAGATGTCAGGATTACATACGTCTCCAAAATTTTCGGGGTTTATTCGACGTTTAGTCGATGATGGTCATTTGACAGCAGCAAATATGCAAACCGCAATTGATGCTGCAAAAAAGGCTAAACAAGATATTGTTGCTCATCTGATTGAGCACCAACGGATATCACCTCTAATAATTGCGGAAAGCATTTCACTCGAGTTTGGTGAGCCACTATTTGATTTAGCTGTTTACGATACAGCAATACTTCCTCGCGAAATCACAGATCAAAAACTAATCCAAAGACATCGAATTGTACCTTTGGTACAGCGTGGTCAAATCTTATATGTAGCAACCAGCAATCCCACGAATATTGATGCCTTAGATGCAATTCGCTTCAATACTAAACTTAATATTGAACCGATTATCGTTGAACATAACAAATTAGAAAAACTGATTGAACAACAATTTGGTGACACAGGTAGCTTTGATTTTGGTGATGGTGAAGATTTTGACTTAGAAGGTATTGATGTTGAGAGTAGTACATCTCAAGATGAAGATGACGATAACGTCGCCCAAAGTGATGAATCACCCATTGTTAAATACATCAATAAATTATTAATTGATGCAATTCGTATGGGTGCATCCGATTTACACTTTGAACCGTATGAAAAAATGTATCGTGTACGTTATCGTGTTGATGGTGTGCTCAGGCAAATTACTAACCCACCATTACAAATGGCGAATCGATTAGCTTCACGTTTGAAAGTAATGTCACAAATGGATATTTCTGAGAAACGAATGCCACAAGATGGTCGTATTAAACTTAAACTATCTAAGACTAAAGCGATTGACTTCCGTGTTAACTCTCTTCCAACCTTATTCGGTGAAAAACTCGTTCTGCGTATTCTTGACCCATCGAGCGCGATGTTAGGTATTGAAGCACTGGGCTATGAAGATGAACAAAAAGCTTTATTTATGGATGCTTTAGAAAAGCCTCAAGGAATGCTTCTCATCACTGGTCCTACAGGATCTGGTAAAACAGTCTCTTTATATACTGGTTTAAACATCCTAAATACAGAAGATACCAATATTTCAACCGCAGAAGATCCAGTTGAGATTAACTTAGAAGGTATTAATCAGGTTAACGTCAATCCCAAAACAGGTTTAACCTTTTCTGCTGCGCTAAAAGCCTTCTTACGCCAAGACCCTGATGTCATTATGGTCGGTGAGATTCGAGATCTTGAAACTGCTGAAATTGCAATTAAAGCAGCGCAAACAGGTCATATGGTGATGTCTACATTACACACAAATAGTGCGCCTGAAACTTTGACACGTTTACGCAACATGGGGGTTCCATCATTCAATATTGCGACATCGGTCAATCTAGTTATTGCACAGCGACTAGCACGTCGCTTATGTCAACAGTGTAAAGTACCTGTCGAGATTCCCAAACAAAGTCTTCTAGAATTAGGATTTACCGAACATGACCTTGCCGATCCAGAATTAAAAATATTTCAACCTGTAGGTTGTTCAGAGTGTAGAGAAGGTTATAAGGGTCGCGTTGGTATTTATGAGGTTATGAAAGTAACGCCTGAAATTTCTAAAATTATTATGGAAGATGGAAATGCACTACAAATTGCAGCAGCTTCAGAAAAAGCAGGCTTCAACAACTTACGACGTTCTGGGTTAAAAAAAGTGATGCAAGGAATTACTTCTTTACAGGAAGTAAACCGAGTAACTAGTGAATAAAATTAATAACAAGGATTAATGGTCATGGCAGCTAAAAAAGCGCAAATGATGCCTACTTTTGCTTATGAAGGGGTTGATCGTAAAGGGGTAAAGATCAAAGGGGAATTACCTGCTCGCAATATGGCTTTAGCTAAAGTCACTTTGCGCAAGCAAGGCGTTACCATCAAAAACATTCGTGAAAAACGCAAGAACATTCTTGAAGGATTCATGAAGAAAAAAGTGTCGACACTAGATATCACGGTTTTTACACGACAATTGGCGACAATGATGAAAGCTGGAGTACCACTGGTTCAGGGCTTTGAAATTGTAGCAGAAGGCCTTGAAAACCCAACTATGCGAGAAGTGGTATTAGGGCTAAAAGGAGAAGTTGAAAGTGGCAATACTTTTGCTGGAGCGCTGAAAAAATACCCACAATATTTCGATAATTTATTCTGCTCTTTAGTCGAGTCTGGTGAACAATCTGGTGCTTTAGAAACCATGCTTGACCGAGTTGCAATTTATAAAGAAAAAAGTGAACTACTCAAGCAGAAAATTAAAAAAGCCATGAAATATCCTGCGACAGTGATTGTAGTTGCAGTCATTGTTACGATTATCTTAATGGTTAAGGTGGTTCCTGTTTTCCAAGACCTGTTTAGCTCTTTTGGTGCAGATCTACCTGCTTTTACAAAAATGGTCGTCGGTATGTCCAATTGGATGCAAGAATATTGGTTTGTGCTCATTATTGTTATCGCTGCAATTATTGCTTCTTTTCTTGAGGCAAAGAAACGTAGTAAAAAATTCAGAGATGGATTAGATAAATTAGCATTAAAACTACCTATTTTTGGAGACCTTGTTTATAAAGCAATTATCGCACGATATAGTCGTACACTTGCGACCACCTTTGCTGCAGGTGTACCCCTTATTGATGCACTCGAATCTACAGCTGGCGCAACTAACAATGTTATTTACGAAGAAGCTGTAATGAAGATTCGAGAAGATGTTGCGACTGGTCAACAACTGCAATTTGCGATGCGTGTCTCTAATCGCTTTCCTGCAATGGCTATTCAGATGGTCGCGATTGGTGAAGAATCTGGTGCTTTAGATAGCATGCTTGATAAAGTCGCAACGCACTTTGAGAATGAAGTTGATAATGCTGTCGATGGCTTAACTTCTATGATGGAACCTTTAATTATGGCTATTTTGGGTATTCTTGTGGGGGGGCTAGTCGTTGCCATGTATCTTCCAATTTTCCAAATGGGCTCAGTTGTCGGTTAATAAGGTTATTAGATGCAAGAATTTATTTCATATTTAATCGAGAACCCAGCTGCGCTCTATATTGCAGTTGGGCTTTTTAGTTTATGCATTGGCAGTTTTCTCAATGTTGTTATTTTCCGCACACCAAAGATGATGGAACAGGAATGGCATCAAGAATGTCAAATGCTTTTACATCCTGAACAACCCATCATCGATGAAGAAAAACTTACCCTAAGTAAACCTGCTTCAACTTGCCCAAAATGTAACTCACGTATTCACTGGTATCAAAATATTCCAGTCATCAGTTGGCTTATACTGCACGGCAAATGCGGCACTTGTCAGAATCCGATTAGTATTCGATACCCTTTTATTGAATTACTGACAATGGTCTGCTCATTAATCGTTGTCGTTGTATTTGGTGCAACGATTCAAATGCTATTAGGTCTATTATTGACATGGGTATTGATCACCTTAACGTTTATAGATTTTGACACTCAACTGCTACCCGACAGATTTACTCTGCCACTTGCAGCTTTGGGTTTAGGGATTAATACTTTTGCAATTTACACATCTCCAAGTTCTGCAATCTGGGGCTATTTAATTGGCTTCTTGTGCTTATGGATTGTTTACTACCTGTTTAAACTTATCACAGGTAAAGAGGGAATGGGGTACGGTGACTTTAAGTTACTTGCAGCCTTAGGAGCTTGGATGGGACCAATGATGTTACCGCTCATCATCCTACTATCCTCAGTAGTTGGTGCAATTATCGGTATCATTTTAATGAAAATGCGTGGTGAAAATCAGCCTTTTGCATTTGGCCCCTATATTGCGATTGCAGGTTGGATAGCCTTTTTATGGGGTGATCAAATTATGAAGGTATATTTAGGTGGATAATATGGGTTTTATTTTGGGCGTCACCGGTGGCATTGGTAGTGGTAAATCAGCTGCAACCCAATGGTTTGAGTCCCAAGGTATTACCGTGGTTGATGCTGATATTGTTGCTCGCGAAGTGGTTGAACCTGGGCAGTCTGCGTTAGATGCGATTCAAGAAGCTTTTGGAGATTGGGTAATTTCTAATGATGGCTCGCTTAATCGACGTGCATTACGTGAACACATCTTTCAATTCCCTGAAGCACGTCACACCTTAGAGCAAATCACCCACCCTGCTATTCGCCAATCGATTATTGAACAACTTCAACAAGCACAAAGTCCATATGCTATTTTAGTTTCTCCGCTACTCTTTGAAACGAACCAGCACGAACTTGTTCAGCACACTTTACTTATTGATGCAGATGAACAAACTCAATTAGACCGTGCAAGTCAGAGGGATGGTCAAAGTGAAGAGCAAATTCGTAAAATTATTGCAGCACAAATGTCTCGCTCAGAGAAACAAAAACGGGCAAATGATATTATTCTGAATGATGGTCTGCTCGAGCATCTACACACTCAACTGAAGCCCTTACATTTAGAATATTTACAGAAAGCAGAACATTGTTTTTAGTCTTGCTTTTGCTGAGCTAATTGGGTAGCCAAGGTGTCTTTTCTAAACCATCGCCAAGGCTGCAATGCTCCTATTGCCATACCTACTAGTCCACAAGCAATTGCTGCATTTAATGGTTCATTGAGTAGTGGCACAGCAATCAATGCAGCAATAAAAGGTGCTAGCGTCACGATACTACCTGTTTTAAATGCACCTAAGCGCTCAATAGCAGCCACATAAGTAAGTGTCGCAACAATCACAACCAACACCCCGTGAAAAAGCCCTTGAATTAATAAATGTACTGGTGCTGCATCATGAAAATGTTTAGGAATAAACAAAAGATAGATCGGTAGGTAAATGATAGCCGACCAGATCACAACACCGACTGTCGAATGCCAAGCAGACAATTTCCACTGTTTCAATAAAACTGTAAAAATGCCCCACCACACTGCACTTATGAATAGCAGTAGATCCCCCCATCCTAATGCTGAAGCTTGATCATGTAACATTAGATAGCTCATCAGTACTAATGCGCTGATCATAATTACAAGACTTAGCCAAGTATGCTTATCAAAGGGTTGTTTAAATAAAAAGTAAGCTGCGACGGCGGTACATAATGGGATACAGCCATTTAGGAAAATTGCAGCATGTGCAGCGGGCGCATGTAGAAAAGCGGTATAGACCGTGAAGCAGTATGCTAAGCCACCAATACAAGCCAATATAATCGGCTTTGGATCCCATAGAAAAGCAAAGTCTTTTTTATAAATGAGAACGGGAAGTAAAATAATCGAGGCAATCGCAAAACGCATTGCAACCAGATCCCAAACACTCACATGCCAATGCGCATTCAACCGAGAAAAAATTGTAAACCCGCCCCAAATACACATTGTAATCAGAACAAATAAATAGCCTTGTGAGCGAGCAGTCATTTTAAATTAGGTGAAACGAAGATTAGGTGAATTATACACTATTGCGTTGACGACAAGCTTCATAAAGTGCCATACCAGTTGCCACACTGACATTCAAGCTTTGCAAATCACCCATCATTGGAATATAAACCGTCTGATCACATTGGGACTGAGTAATTGGTCTTAATCCCGTATCTTCAGCCCCCATAACAATCACGATTGAGCCATTAAAATCGCACTGTTGAATCGGTAAAGCCTTTTCATCCAACATTGTACCAATGACACGAGTGTGAGTTGTATCTTTTAAATGCGCTAGCGTACGGGCAAGATTAGTGACCTGAATGAATTTAACTTTCTCAGCACCACCAGCTGCAACTTTACGCGCAGTTGGCGTTAAACTTGCTGATCGATCACGAGGCACAATAACTGCTTGAACACCCATTGCCGCAGCTGTACGAATACATGCACCTAAATTATGTGGATCTGTGACTTGATCCAATGCCAATAACAATGGATTAGTATGTTGTTGCATTAACTGATCTAAGTCTTTTTCATTTAAAGTTGGATGCGGTCTTACTGCAGCAACCACCCCCTGATGAAAAGGTAAACCAGCGAGTTTTTCTAAACTATCGCGACTCGCCTTTTGAACACTAATTCCAAATGGCTCTGCGAGTTGTAATATTTTTTGTAAACGTTGATCGTCACGACCTTTTAAAGTGAATAAAGTTAAAACACGTTCAGGCTCTAATTCCAACAATGACTCAACCGAATGAACGCCATAATAATATTCAGGTTTTGCCATGAACGACCTCTAACAATTTCATCTCAACAAAAAATAAAAATCCTGCAAAGTGACTTTACAGGCGAGGAGCGATTATAGCTCCGCAAGAGTATTTAATAAAAAAATCCTGCAAAATGACTTTACAGGATTTCTATTGACTCTAGTGTACTAGATTTAGCAGGAAATAGGTTAACCTTCTAAATGGCAAACATAATCGAGCACTTCATCAGCTTCAATCAGGAAAGTACTATTGCCAGGAACATAAAACGATTGACCTGCGCGGAATAGTTCACTTTCGGCGCTATCTGCAATCTTTACGCGACATTCGCCAGAAATAATTTCCATACGCTCTGGGACATGTGTTTCAAACGTTAAAGGTTGCTCAGTAGGTAAAATCACACCTAAAGTCTTTTTTGTACCATCTTCAAATTGTACTGTATGGCTGATACATGCCCCACCAAAATACACATTCGATTTCTTGATGACCGTTACATGATCAAACTGTACTGAACTCATGCGTACTCTCCAAATAATGCCGCATTTATATTAAGTTATGCTGGACGTAGTTTAATTGTGCCGTGACAACTAATCAATCCATTTTCTAGGCTAAACATAGCAATTTTCATACCTGAGCGAAGATAAGCAAAGTGAAACTTTGCCTGAGCGCAAGACGAGTAGCTATGCTACGAGTGGCGAGAATTAACAAAGCAAAGCTTTGTCCGAGCGCAAGACGAGTAGTTATGCTACAAGTGACGAGAATTAACAAAGCAAAGCTTTGCCTGAGCGCAAGATGAGTAGCTATGCTACGAGTGGCGAAAATTAACAAAGCAAAGCTTTGTCTGGGCGCAAGACGAACAGCTGTGCTGTGAGTTAAGAGGAAAAATAAAGTGAAATATTGTCCCAGCACTAGACCTTGTGCCATATATGGCTCATTTACTGTGGGCAAATTGGAAAAGTAAAACTTAATCCTTCGTAACAACTAAAACTTAGAAAAAAGTTGCTACGCTACAAATCAATTAAGAAAATCATCCAGAACTTTAAATTATGCTGATCACTACTCAGCTATCTATCAAGTAAATAAGGAAAATCCTACATTCAACTCTTGTAGCCCATTTAAAACTTCTCTATCTTTAAGCAAAAGATTCTGTGCATTGGATGCGTTTATGCTCACCCATTTAACTTTAATTAATTTTGCACTTGCTGACCATCTCGCTTTGGATATTGAACAAGGGTTTAATGTTCTCACGGGTGAAACAGGCGCAGGAAAATCATTATTGTTAGATGCTCTTTCCGCATGCTTAGGCGAACGCACAGATACCAACTACGTTCGTTATGGCGCAGATAAAGCCGATGTCACGGCGGTATTTAGTTATCAACCTAAAAGTGCTGAAGCTCACTGGCTCACAGAGCATGAACTGGATGATGATTCAGGTGAAATTCATCTAAGACGAGTTATTTTCGCAACAGGTCGTAGCAAGGCATGGATTAATGGTCGACCAAGTAGTCTGGCTGAACTTAAAGAAATTGGACGTTTACTCGTTCAACTCTATAGTCAACATAGTCAACAGCAGCTGTTAGAACCGCCTTACCCAAAACATTGGTTAGACCGTTATCACAACTTTGCTAAGCCTGCTCATGCCGTTCGCGATGCTTATAGCACATGGCAAAATAATATTCGCCAACACCAAGCCGCGTTAAATGCTCAAGCAACACGTATTCAAAAAATACAAAGCTTAGAATCACAAATCGAAGAATTAGAAGATGTTGTGCAAACTGATTATCGTGAAATTGAACAAGAGTTTGATCGCCTCAGCCATCATGAACATATCATGCAAGACTGCGGTTATGGCTTAAATGTTTTAGATGAAGCTGAACAGAATATCACGCAAGAAGTTGCCTCAATCATCCGTCGACTGGAATCTCATGCAGGTCGTAGCGAACAACTGAGTAATATTTATAATTCCTTATTAAATGCACAAAGTGAAATAGAGGATGCGACCGCAAGCTTGCGTCAGTTTATTGATCGTCAAAGCTTTGATCCTGAACGGATGGAGCAGTTAAATGCTACGCTTGAAGTCTTCCATCGTTTGGCACGTAAACATCGTACACAGCCTGAACTGCTTAAACAAGAATATGAAGTTTGGCAGCAAGAGCTAGAGCAACTGCATCAACTCGAAGATCCAGAAACTTTAGCGGAACAAGTTGAAGTTTCATATCAAGACTTTATGCAAAAAGCTCAACATTTAGATGAAATCCGTCGTGCTGCGGCCATTCCACTTGCCAAACAACTCACTGAGCAAGTGAAACCATTGGCCTTACCTGAAGCACATTTTGAGTTTAAATTTGAGCCATTAGAACCAGCAAATGCTGAGGGTCTTAGTTTCATTCAACTGCTATTTACAGCCAACAAAGGCATCCCGCCACAACCACTGGCACGGGTTGCATCAGGCGGTGAATTGTCGCGTATTGCCTTAGTGATGCAAGTAATGAATGCTGAAAAAACAGATGCAGAAGTATTGGTCTTTGATGAAATCGACGTGGGTATTAGTGGTGGCACAGCTGAAGTCGTCGGACGTTTACTGGCTGATCTTGCTCAACATGTACAATTACTTTGTATCACCCATCAGGCACAGGTTGCAGCACAGTCTGATCAACATCTCTTGGTGAAAAAGCAACAAACAGATCCAGCCAGCAGCACCATTATCGAGTTAGGTGAAGAACAACGGATCTTAGAATTGGCGCGTATGTCAGGTGGTGTTGAAATTAACGATACAACCTTGCAACACGCGAAACAATTACGCCAACTCAAGTTCCAATCAAGCTAAGCTTTGCGACAAAATATCAGAAAATGATTGGCGAAATCCGATTAACTCTTGTATGTTGATAAAAAGAACCTATATAGATAGATCAGCACAACACTTTGATGGAGAACCGCCTAGGTGACGAAACAATATTTAACTCACCGTTGTCTCATCGCTCCAC
Source organism: Acinetobacter sp. COS3 (assembly GCF_000475335.1). Taxonomy (NCBI): domain Bacteria; kingdom Pseudomonadati; phylum Pseudomonadota; class Gammaproteobacteria; order Moraxellales; family Moraxellaceae; genus Acinetobacter; species Acinetobacter sp. COS3. Next base: position 44,207 of record NZ_AXCD01000012.1, on the reverse strand, counting down.
CAGACATGGCAGATGACTTTTTTGCAAATACTGTGATTTATGTTGCTCGCCATGATGAAGAAGGTGCTCAAGGCATTATTATCAACCGCCCTTCTGAACTGCAAATCAAAGAGTTGCTCAATGATTTAGAGATCGATGCAGATAACGTACAGCCTCATGCTGTTTTACAAGGCGGCCCTTTACGCCCTGAAGCGGGTTTTGTCTTACATACAGGTCAACCGACTTGGCATTCCTCTATTGCAGTCGGTGAAAATGTCTGTATCACCACTAGTAAAGATATTTTAGATGCAATTGCACATAATGAAGGTGTTGGACGCTATCAAATTGCGTTAGGCTATGCGAGCTGGAGTAAAAACCAGCTTGAAGAAGAGATTGCGCGTGGCGATTGGTTGATCTGTGATTCTGATATGGATTTGATCTTCAACTTACCTTATGGCGATCGTTGGGACGCTGCCTATAAGAAAATCGGGGTAGATCGTACTTGGTTCGCTTCAGAGATTGGACATGCCTGATATGCAATCATCTCAATCCATTATGGCGTTTGATTTCGGCACACAAAAAATGGGGATTGCGATTGGTCAAGCAAGCATTGAAAGTGCCAATCCACTTCCATTATTTGTGATGAAAGATGGCATTCCTGACTGGAATCAATTGCTCAAGCTAGTCAAAGAATGGCAGCCTAATGTGTTTTTGGTGGGTCTACCCTTAAATATGGATGACAGTGAGTCAGAACTTTCTGCGCGTGCTCGAAAATTTGCACGTCGTTTACGTCATCAAACCAATATTGAAACGTGGATGGTAGATGAACGTCTAACCACGCGTGAAGCACGAGAAGAACTTGAGTATTATCAAAACAAAGGACAAGCAAGACGTTTATCCGCAGATAGTTTTGCTGCTGCCTTGCTCATCCAAAGTTGGTATCGTGATCCTGCGGGGATTACACCTTAAAAGTATAATTTACGCTTTATCATTTAGCGGCATTCGATGCCGCTATTTATAGACTCATTTCTGAACAAATGAGTCTATCTTAAAAAATGGATTGATTATTTTTCAATAATTCTAACTGTCGCAGTACGACCCGAAACAAAAGCCAATGGATTCTTCGGCTGCTCATCTAACACAATCTTTACAGGTACACGTTGCGCCAAACGTACCCAACTAAATGTCGGATTTACATTGGCCAATAAATTTGAACTACCTGAACGCTCTCGGTCTTCAATCCCTGTCGCAACGCCTTGCACATGCCCACGGATTTTTTGACGATCACCCATCAGTTGAATCGTTGCGGCATCACCAACATGAATACGATCGAGTTTAGTTTCTTCAAAATATCCCACAACATAGAGCTGATGGCGATCGAGTAAAGCAGCAACAGCTTGTCCGACTTTCACATAATTACCGACACGTAAATCAAAATTCGATAACGTACCATCAGCAGGTGCAACCACTTCAGAACGATGTAAATTCAACTGCGCCAAATGTAAATTACTATTGGCAACCTCAATCAATGCTTGCTGCTGTTGAATCGCCGCATTCGCCTGTTCAATACTTGCCGTTAATTGCTCACGCTCAGCCAGTGCTTGATCACGTGTTGCAAACACCTGATCTTGCTCTTGTTTAGAAATTGCTCCATCCATTAAGCTAGCGTAACGAGCCGCATTCTTTTCAGCCAATTTCATATTGGCTTCCGTTTTAACCAAACTGGCTTTAGCACCTGCTAGATTTGCATGTGCTTGTGCCAAACCTGCTTTGGCTTTGGCCAAATCAGACTTTGCTTGCTCAACATCCAAGCCTTGACGTGCAACATCAATTTTGAAAAGAACCTGACCTTTTTTTACCGTCTGGTTATCTTGAACAAGCACCTCTGTGACTAAACCATTCACATCTGAAGCGACTTGAATCACATCACCACGGACACGACCATCACGTGTCCAAGGCGCGGCATTGTAGTAATTCCATAAATGCACGATGGTATAAACTGCGATTACAACAGCAACAAGCAATACGATTGGACGTATGATCTTTCGCACATCAAATGCATTCATGTTCATCACCTTTACCACTTATTTTTAAATCATTAATTTCAGGAACAGCGTCTAAACAGACCTTAAACCCACAACCAAACAAACAACCAATGCACCAACAACATGAGACCCAAGTAAAAACATAAGTTAAAAATACTTGGTAATGCGATCCAACCTTTTTGCACTAGACGGTCTGTTAGTGGCGTCAGAAGCTTAAACAGCACATAAGCAATCACAGCCTGTACCAGTAGGATCGGGAAATAGATCCCATAAACGTTAATTTCACCCATGAGACACACCAAAACCAGACGTTTCTGCGTGCATATCTTCAGCAGAAACATGCCCAATACTTTTACAAATATTATTTAAAGAAATTAGTAATCTTTGACGTAGCTCATCATCTTCGATCTGCTGAGCAAGCTGCTGTAGTTGATTCACTTGTTGTACGATTTGCAAAGGAAAATGCCAACTTGATATTTGCTTTTCTTGTGAGTGGAAATACGCAGCAAGCTGGTTTTGTAAAACGGTCACTTCATGCTGCAACTCCACAAGTTGCGGTAACTTTTGACTAATCTCTTGTAAGCGAACCAAATCAACGATTGAGCTACTTTCGATCAATGCATTTTGAATTGCAGCCTTAATTTCAGGATCCTGTACCATCTTGGTATTCAGTACACCAACCCGATCTAACATACTGCGTAGATGAATTTTAAAGTCACTACCATAAGGCATGTGCAGCGCTTGTCGCATCGCTTGATAATGTAAAGCCAAAATACGTGTTGCACTGGCATCTGGAGAAACCGCACGAACCAAATCAATCACAATTAACGAAACCAACACACCTAGGATCATGGCGAATGAACTATCTAAATAGGACACCGCATCCATCGTGTATTTATTGTGGAGATTCAACCCCATCATGGTGTTAATCCCAAGCACCATCCCAACAGGCATTAACATCTGATTTGCCATCATACTGACTGCAACAAGAAACACTGGAAATAAAACCAACGCCAATTGCCAAAAGTGGGTAATATGCGGAAATATTCCAAAAGCGTATAAGAACACCAAACCAGCAGAAACAATGCTGCCCCAAATAAAAATACGCAGTACAGGCACAGGATTATCCAATGCTGTCAAAATACAAGCCGTGATCGCGCCCATTTGCGCCATCATAAAACCAGCCTTCCAGCCAGATAAAATCCACGCCCCAGTCACAATAAAAGTAATCAATACTGCACTAATCCCACCACGAATCGCAATACCATGATCACGATGCAAACTTGGATATTTAGTGGTAATTGCGGTGATTTCAGCAGGAATTTCTTTTTTACCTTGTTGAATCTGTTGCCATAACAATTTCACAGCTAAAGTGTTGCTAATGAAATGACGCACATCCATTTTTAACGCACCCAACACGATTTTTTGCTCAGGTGTCGCTAAATTCATAAGTTCAGAAAAATCATGTTCAAAATCTACTGGCAGTGTCAGTAAGTCATTTGGTGTTAATGTTCTATCCTGTTTGAGGAAGGCCAAGGTATGTTGTCGAATCAGATTGAGATGCGGCATTAAATTCATCAACTGCATTTGCTCAAGCTGTTTGACTCGTTGAGACAAAGCCACCAGATTTGCAACCACTAACGAAACCTGATGCAGCATTTCCTGCAACGGCTTGGTCATGCCTTTAAGCTCACCTTTTTCATAATTCAAATGTACTGCTAGTGCATGAATATCTGATGCATCTCGAGTAATCACAGACAAAATTTGTGTGTAATTTTCTGAAGACTCTTGCGCAGTGATCAACTTTTCAAAAGTACTTTCTAAATCATTCAGTGTTTTATTAACACGCTGTTTAATCATCGTGCCAATATGCACAGGAAAAAGTGTTGCAGAAACAACTGCTGTGGAAATGACACCAACTGAAATTTCGAGTACGCGAGCAAGCGCAATATCAAAAATGTTATAGGTATCAATATAAGTAATCGCGTTATAGACAATCATTGCCGTTGAATAACCCGCCAGCATGAACACATAACTGCGAGGGGTACGGTCTAATAGGGACACGTATAAGGCAAATCCTACCCATAAAGATAAAATGATCGTGAATAACCACGGCGTATTAATAAAATGAGGTGTCAATAATAAAGCAATGATCGCGCCCGCAACTGTGCCTACTAAGCGATAAACACATTTTGAAGACACCATACCTGAGTATGGACTTGCAATAATCATGACCGTTCCAATCGACCACATTGGATTAATCAAATCAAGTTCAAATGAAATAAACAGCGCCAGCATACCTGCCACAAAAATTTTGCACGCAAAAATGATGTCGAGCTGGCTCGGTCTAAAAGCCAACAACTGCTTAAGGATCATGAACTATTCTCAATGCTGAATTAGCCTCTTGCACATTTCCTTATCAGAATAATGAAATGCACACACGCTTGTTGATTCGAAAGACTTCAAATCAGCGTGATAGAGAACTAATTATTTGGAGTGATACACAATGTTTGGACAATTTGCTTAAAAATAATTATCCAAATAAGACATTGTGTTGTTGATTTTTTCAAAACAAAGCAGAATAGTCAAGATAAATTATCACTATTTGATAATTCTTAAATTTAATCTAGAATAAACCTTATAAAATTTATCTTTTTTCTCAATTTCAACCAAAATCTATTGATTAAAAATGATCAGTTTTAAAAGTCCACACACGCTGTTCTGCTTTTCTGTTATAAAGCAATAAAAGTTCGAGTTTCACGTTTTTTTAGGAGTAGACAACCCATCATGGCAATTTCGAGTTTTGGTAAAATTCTCACTGTACTGGATCTCTTTTCAGTGTCACGTCCGATTATCAATGTCGATATCATTTGTGATGAGCTTGGTCTATCCAAACCAACGGCCTATCGTTATCTCAAAGAACTTGTTTCTAGTGATATGTTGAAGCGTATTAGTGGAACTTCTGGTGATTACACTTTAGGGTCTAAGATTGCAGTTTTAGACTATATTTCGCATAGTACTGATCCGCTGGTACAAATCAGCATCCCTTTTATGCGTGATATCGTTGAGCGCACAGAATTATGTTGCTTACTCACTTATTTAAATCATGATTACTGCATTGACCTACATCATGAGACGTTCAAAGAGGCTGAGCTGATCTCTTATGGTCGTGGTTGTCCACGTCCTGTATATGTGGGTGCTTCGCCTAAGATTGTGATCGCACACCTCACCAAGCAACGGATACAAGCTTATTACCAACAGTTCACTCAAGAGTTGGCTCAAGTTGGCTTTGCCAATAACTTAGATGAATTCACTCAACAAATGCGAAAAATTAAAAAGCAAGGCTTCTATTTATCACAAGGTGAGATTGACCCTCTTGTTTGTGGTCTTTCCGTACCTATTCGCTTCTCGAATAAAGAAGCCCCGATTGCGCTCACGTTGGTGGCCTCTAAAAACCGTTTCGATTTTCTAAATATTCAGAAGTTAATTGAAATCTTACAAAACAATGCAGCACAAATTGAGCATAAGTTTGCAACACTTTCAGAGAACCAAATTAATTATATTTGAGAATATTAAAAAATATTTACATTTTTCACCGTTGTAAATATCAACATATTCTCATATTATGATTATGTTCTTCAGCATACTCTCCCAAAAGAGCATGACTTTCCTCAGAGAACTAAGCTCATCGTTGTTATGGGCTTTTTTCTTGCCATCTAAAAATAAAAAAGCCTTCTAAAAAGAAGGCCTCAAGATCATAGTTAATATTTAGCACATGATTTTATGAATCAATTTAGCTTCAACTAACATCTGTTCAGTTTGATCCGCATTGATTGACATTAGGTACTTACCATTGGAGTAATACACTGAATCATCCGCACCAAGCGCATAACTGAGTACCCCTTTCTTCAAAACCTTTTGCTCACCTGATGCAGATTGCTGAACTAATTCCCAATTACGTGGAATCACTCCTGCAAACTTTTCCCCTGCATTTTGATTTTGCTGTAATGTCTTCTGTGCTTTGATTAGGTTACCTTCGACAAATAATTCTTCTTCAGATTTTTGTCTTGCCTTAGCAGGGTTGGCACCAGAGGTCGATTTTAAAGATTCACCTGTATAGCGTTGTGTGAAAAAATCTAACCAACCAAAAATAGCGCGTAAAATTTTAAACGGCGCCATCAAAATATCTTTTATAGAGCTACCACTATAATTTTGACCTTGATATGGTCGTTTTAAATAATATAACTGCCCATTCTTGCCCACCTTTGGTTTATAAAAATCATAACGTGGGTCACTTAGGATTGTTTCAAGTTCCCCTGTTTTGAGATCCAAACGGCAAATTTCTTTAGGGCCAATACTTACATTACCCTGATGATCATAGGCAAAACCACAGCTATCGTAATAAACAACATTGGGATTTTCAGGATCAAAACATGGATGCTCATCCTGACAATCCCCCTCGGTAATATATTGAATACGACTTGAAGCTAAACCCAGAACGCATAAATGACGTTCAAAAGCATAACCTTTGCTTGCAGATAAAATTAAGCGTTGATTCTGCGTATCATAATCAAGATGATGGACAATAAACTCATTATTACGCAGTACCAAAGATTCAGGCTGTTCTAGGGCTGCTAATGATTTGATATAAATCGCACAGCCGTCCTGCAATCGAGCTGCATAAATTATCTGCTGTTCATTCGTCAACACCGCATCTACAGGAAAAATATGCGCTAGCTCATCAGGATCATCATAATTACGCAAGCCCATGAATTGCGCACCTGTACCTGTGGTTTTCCATTGCTTACGTTGCTTAATTTCTTGCAAATTTTTCTTATATTGGCTCACCGCATGACAATCAATACTTTGTGATTGCTGATTTTGCAGTTGATATAACGCTTGATTAGATAAATAAAGTAGAGATGACATTAATTTATTTTCCTGATTCATCGTTTTTAGCATTCACATGATCAAATCAGACCAAGTGAATGCTATGATTTTATTAATATTTTAAGTTTTTAATTAAAGTATATCGAGTACAACATTTACGGTTGTTTCAAATACGGCCATGCTGCTTTCATATAAATAAACATCGACCACAGAGTCAAAATTACTGCGGCGTACAATAAAGCATAAGCCCACATTTCCAATGGCTTCCAATTGAGTAAAAACACACTAATTGCAATCATTTGAAATGCTGTTTTGTATTTCCCCACGGTTGATACTGCAACACTGGTACGCGCACCAAGCTCTGCCATCCACTCTCGTAAAGCCGATACGGTAATTTCACGAGAAATAATCACGATTGCAGCAAATGCCATCGAAATGGTGGGTTGCCATTGCACCAGTACAATCAACGCCGCTGCGACCATTAACTTATCAGCAACTGGATCTAGAAAACGCCCAAAAGCAGATGTCTGATTAAGGGTTCTTGCGAGATAACCATCAAACCAATCTGTCACTGCTGCAAGCACAAAAATGGCTGTCAGCACCATATGCCGCATCATTCCCCCATGATGCTCAGCAATTCCAATCGCTGGTGGCCAATAAGCAATCACCAAAAAAACAGGAATAAGGGCAATGCGCGCCAAAGTCAAAATATTCGGAATGTTCAGGATTCGCCCTGTACTCATAAACACCGCCATGTTGTTCGCATCAAATATGCATGTCGCACAAAGGATGTGCCGAGATTGTATCCAACTGTAAGCAACTTTATACGAAATGCTGCGCAGTGTCGACTAGGCAAAGACAGCAACTGTCTGTCGGAGCACCGCAATTAAACGGTTTTGACTATCCCAGACATAGGCATACTCAGTTGAATAACCATGCTCAGCAACTTGTGTCACGACTTTGTATTTGAACCAATCTTGGATTTGATTCGCAATCGGATCAAGATAAGTAATATGCCATGTTAAAGAACTTGCAGGTGCAGGCGTTTTAAACATCGGCAAGACGCCTGGTGGCCATACGTCCATCAATGCAAATAAATCAGCCAAATACATTTCACGATTTGAATGTTGCTGAGGTGAGAAACGACTCCACCCACCAAAGTCTGGAACTTTACTCCCTGCCATCGGATAGCTTCCTTCCGCCCAACACAATTCAAACTGTTGTAAGCATTCAGGCATTAATCCTTCTAGATAGACCATTTTTTCGAGCTGATCTGGCATTGGGTAATCTGGAACTTGCGGCTGATGATTGACAACAATACGAGATTCTCGACGGAGACCAAAGCTCGCAACTAAAATACTTTGTACCGCATCATCCTGCCATAAACGAACCTCTAAGCTGGTAACAGATTTACCTTTTCGAAGAATTTCAGCTGTCAATTTCGCTTGCCCCTGCTGTACAGGCCCAACAAAAGTGACATTACAGCTCAATAACTGCTTTTCAGGATCATTCACTGCACAAATTGCTTTTTGGACCAATAGTCCAGCAACTAAGCCACCAAAGACAGTACGCCCCTGTAGCCATCCCGCGGGGATATCAATCCATTCTTGTTGTTCAATTTGTTGATAAAGAGAAAGCAATGACATTGTTTTTCCTTAACTGTCAAAACATCCTATCTTTGAATGTTTTGGTTGATTTGTGAATGGTCATTAACTTATCAGTCAGTGAATAATTTGGTCAATCGGTCAAATTATTCATGCAAAATTTTATAAATTGTCCTAGCCATGACTTCCCCCAAGCCTGGCACCAACATCAGTTCTTTTTCAGATGCTTTTAATACACCTTGAATGCCACCAAAATGCGTGAGTAAATCTCGGCGGCGTTTCGGACCCAGTCCAGGAATCGCCTCTAATACGGAACTACTGCGACGTTTATCCCGCTTTGCGCGGTGCTTCGTGATCGCAAAACGGTGCGCCTCATCTCGGACCTGCTGAATCAAATGCAATGCTTTATGATCTTCAGACAATTGAATCTTCGTACCATCAGTAAAGTGAAGCGTCTCTAAGCCGGGTTTCCGCCCTTCACCTTTTGATACTCCAATCATAAATACATCTAACTCAAGCTCTTGCATCACGTCCATTGCCATATGCAGCTGACCTTTACCGCCATCAATCAGAAGCAAGTCAGGCAACATATTCTTCTTATAACGACGGATTAATGCTTGACGCATCGCTGCATAGTCATCGCCACCTGTAATATCTTGAATGGCAAATTGGCGATAATCGCGTTTTCGTGCTCCGCCCTGATCGAATACAACACAGGAAGCAATTGGTGCTTCACCCATCGTATGGCTAATATCAAAACACTCGATTCGATCAATTGGTCTTCCTACCACTTGCTCAAGCTGATGAAAACGCTCATTTAACTCTAAGTGATTACTGAGTTTGCCTTTAATTGCATGCTGAACATTCATTTGCGCCAGCTCTTGCCACTCAGCTCGGGTCTCACGCACTTTATGCTTAATTTGAACTTTTTTATTAAAGGTTTGTTGTAAGGCTTCTTCTAATTGTACTCGATCAGGCACTTCAACATTCACAATCAACTCAGTCGGAACCTCATCCGCAACCTGAAAATAAAAATTGGCAATAAAGTCGCTTAACATCTGTCCTAAATCATCACCCAACATATCTGGGAAATAGCTCTTACCGCCTAACATCCGCCCATTACGGACATACATAATTTGCACGCAAGTCACACCAGCCTGATAAGCGATTGCTAAAATATCGGCTTCACCTTTAATTTTAAATACAGCTTGCTGTGCCTGTACCTCGCGTAATAATGCGAGACGATCACGATAAAAAACGGCTTTCTCAAATTCTAGCTCTGCGGCAGCCTGCTCCATTTTCCCAATCAACTCTTGGTTTAACTCTTTCGTATCACCTTGCAAAAAGCGGATCGAGTTATCAACATCCTCTTTGTATTCTTCAGGACTAATCAACCCAACACAAGGGGCAGTACAACGTTTGATTTGATACTGAAGACATGGTCGTTTTCGTTGTGAGAAATAGCTATTTTCACACTGCCTGACATTAAATAGCTTTTGTAAAACCAGCAAGGTATCTCTTGCACTATATGCACTTGGATAGGGACCAAAGAACTTACCAATTTGATGTTTGCCCTTGCCACGTCCACTGGCAATTCGTGGAAAAGGTTTATCGGCTGAGACAAAGATATATACATAGGACTTATCATCCCGCAACATAATGTTATATGGCGGACGATGTAGTTTAATTAGGTTTTGTTCAAGTAATAAGGCTTCGGTTTCAGAACGAACCACCAGCGATTCAATATCATAAATTCGAGCAACCAATGCTTGTGTTTTAGGATGCTCAATGGTTTTTACAAAATAGCTCGAAACACGATTTTTTAAATTTTTTGCCTTGCCAACATACAATAGCTCGCCATCCTTGCCTAGCATTTTATAAACGCCGGGCAATTGGGTCATATGAGCAAGTATTTTTTCAATGTGTTCACGAGCGTTTGAGTTCACAGCAGACTTTCATTATCAGTAATGCTTTTGATGATGTAGTCTGAATAGATGAATTTCAAGTCAATTGAGTTGAAATCCATTTATTGAATCACTCAAGACATGGTCAAATCAAAAGACTTTACTTAACACTCTATCTACACTCTTGAAGGCCGATTCATTAAAGAACTCACATGCCAGTTCATTTGCTGGTGATACAGCATTTACTTCTCTTGTATTGTGATAAAAACCCCAATACTCCCGAGATTGATGGCGAATTCGGGTATCAGCTAAATTCATCTCAGTATTCGGTTGAAATGCTGTCCACGCGGCATTTTGCCAAATTCCTTGATTTTGAATATTACTATTGGTACTGACATGCGACAGATTTTGTGTTGGATAAGATTCAATATAATCTTGAGTACTCAACTGAACTTGTTTTTGCCAACACGTTGCGCCTGACGGGAACTTATCTTGAGTCGATAATAATAAGGCCTGAATAATTTGTAAGGTTGCATCACTAATCGAAGATGAAGCTGATGCTTGAGTTAAAAAGTAATTCACATAATCAGAAACATCTAAACCAGATAAATCAATTTTCTTTAGTTGATAGGTCAATTTAAAACTTGTTCTTTGCTCTAAATTACTAGGTTCATATTCCAACACAGTATCACTAAATGTTGCTTTACGACCCACAATATAAGCAGCATTTGTATTCTGTGGTGGAAATATCGTTGATATTCCATTGTTGGTTATAAAATTACGCAGTGCTTCAGTCTGTAACTTCGGTGTTTCTGTATAACTAATTAAAAGATCATTATTTTTATCAACTTGATATGATTTTTTAGTGAGTTTATTTGAGGTGTTTGCCGTCGCAATATCATAACTATAAAAGGCTTTATTCTTTGGATCAACAGTTCCATAGATATCATCATTTTCATCGCTACAAGCAACTAAGCTTAAAAGACTTAAACTAATCAATAATTGTTTTTTCATTATGTTTTCTCGTGGTTAAAATGAATTAAATACCATCAAAATTATACCACTTGATATAATTAAAAATATAAAATTATTAGAGATACAGCAAAATGAACAGCCTGATAATTACTTAGTCAAATCGTGTTCTAATGCAAGACAGAAAGCTTTTTGATCTTTAGGTGAAACCAAAATATGTGTCACATTGCCATTTTTTGCATAATCAATGCGTAAACGATCTAAAGACAAAGCAGGCGAAGAAATTAAATGATTCGATGCACTTATTTTTATAATATCAGCCTTATTTATTTTCCATTTAAATAGCATTGAATGAATGATTAAATCATTCTCTGTCACGATATAACGTGTATTGAAGATCGGCCACCAAAGCAAAACTATCGTGAATAAGTAAACAGCAGCATGTTCAGGATATTCTTGCATTGTTCCTTTCACATACATCGTCCATAAAAATTGCAATAATAGGCCTGTTGTTGCGATCACCACGCCCCAGAACCACCAATCTATTTTTGAACGAAAGGTTTGCATATTTTTTCCTATGCTTAATTTTAGAAATTAAAAATATTTTATAAACAAAGTATAAAAAACGCCCTTCAAGGGCGCCTTATATTTTCACTTATTTAAACACATAAGGTCTTATAAAAATAAGGAAAAATAATCCCAGCATAATGAACCACTTCAAAAAGTAATAAAGCTGACGGTTCGATTTCTTTAATGCTTTCGCTTTAATACGAATCTGATAAACATAACCAAAGACTTTGTTTAGACCACCTGTTTGATCACCTGCTTCATTCGGAGAACTCGCAGCGGTCATCACGCTTTTGCCAAACCAGTGATTAAATTTTTCCATCAAACGTGTTTTTAAAGGACGTTCCACATCAGCGAAAAAGATAATACGATTTTGATCAGTCTTATTTTCAGCATAATGAATATAAGTCTCATCAAAGACCACACTTTCACCATCACGCCATGAATAACGCTCACCATCGACATCAATAAAGCAACGATCATCATTGGGTGTAATCAAACCCAAGTGATAACGTAATGAGCCTGCATAAGGGTCACGATGACGAACCAAACGGCTATCAGGTGCAAGCTCAGTAAACATCGCTGCTTTAATTGTTGGGAGTGTTTTCAATAAAGCCGTTGTTTTAGGGCAGAGTTCAGCCGCAGATGGATGAGCCGAGTCATACCATTTCAAATAGAAACGCTTCCAACCTGTTTTAAAGAACGAGTTGAAACCTAAGTCATCGTAAGTACTTGAGGCTTTAATTCCTCCTTTTTCATACAATGCTTTTGCTTCGTCTCGAATCATTTCCCAATTTTCATCTAGAACTTTTAAGTCCTTAAAATGTTGAGTATCAATATAAGGCTGATTCGGCACTTTTGAGAACATGTACATCAAGAAATTGATCGGCGCTAAAATCGTTGAATGGTCAAAGAATTGACGATAAAACGAGTGCTTCACTTTACCACGACGCTGAATATAAAGCGCTGATATGATAAAGATCGCTAATATGATCCATTTAATCATTGAAATCGGCACAAAAAAATTAATCGCCAAATTTTAACACCATCGCCTATAATTTCTATACGCTTTTGATGAATTCCTCTTCCCTGCAAATACATAAAAATATTAATCATTAAATATCAAAATCTTATGATACAAAAGTTTATCTGCTTTTTAACTTTTCACCTTTAATTGTTTCTTTGCTTGGTACATACGAGCATCTGCTTCATGAAGCAAAGCTGCTGCTTCAAGATAGCCCTCAACATGATCTGTTTGTTTTATGCCAATACTCAGGGTAATGGTGGGTTCAATTTGCTGAATATATTGCAATAATCGCGGAACAAAACTTTCTGTCGCTTGTAATTCGGTACAACGAGGAAAAATAATACAAAACTCATCTCCTCCACACCGAAAGCAATGATCATCCAACCGCGCAACAAAGCGTATTCCATCGGCAACAATTTTTAGAATTTGATCTCCGCGTGGATGCCCAAAACTATCATTTATCACTTTAAAATCATTGATATCAATAAAAACAACTGTAACAGGTTCAAGCGCATGTTCTGCTGCACAAATCGTTGCATTCAAAATGCTATTGAGGTGTCTTACATTTAATAAACCCGTCAAGGCATCTGTCTGAGACAGTGCCTCCATTTGTTGAGCACGATCTTCTAAAACATTGGCATATTGTTCAATTTTTTCTTTTGATGTTTTTAATTCACTGACGAGACTCCATACATAAGTTTCGACCACCAGTGAAATATCAAACATAAATAGTTTTTCCAGCGTACAACTCACCTCATGAAATTGTTCAGTATCCCCCAATTGCTCATAAACCAAAGACATCAAACGCGTTTTTAAATGATAAATCGCTGATAAATATAATTTAGGTTCAACACCAATTCGCTTATGAACCAAACCGATTCTTAAACGATTATTGACATAATTTGCATCGTAACTTCCTGAAAATAATTCAGTGACATATTGTCGTTGTGCACGCTGCAATCGGGACAAGGTATCGACATCACCAATTAATGTCGCGATTTCAACCACTGACGTTTGTTGCTGATAAAACTCGATAACCACTTGATCGAGCAAAGGTTCCAACATAATTCCAAGCTGTACGAGACTCATTAACTCTTTATTGGTCAATGAAAGTAATGATTTTCGGTACTCTATTTCCTCACTGGAAATATGCATCTGTTTCATCAATGTTTGATCTGTTGGTTTCATCCGTATCCACCCTTGCTCAAACTGATTGAATGTGTCTTCGACTTCATCTATAAATCAAGTCAGACGACATTAAAAAGTGATTGAGCCTTCAAAACATTTGTAGTTACCACACCAAGGCCACAAGCATTTTCACAATCCCTTTAAAAATGGATATAACTAACAATTTTTGTCAGTCTAAAAATCCATTTTCCAACTCAAAAAACAACTTAAAAATACAAATCAAAAACTTAAAATAAAAATTGAGCGCTACACATCATTAATAAGCAACAAATAAGCCAACTACATCAAAAAACATATCGTAAAGTGATGAAATAAACAGAGTTTCTAAAAGTTTAATGACTGACAAGACAATCTCAGGCTCGTTTTGAGCTATATTTTCATTTACAAGGCCTCAACACACCATAAATGACCACCGACAATAAAACATTAATTATTGTTTTTTATAAAAATTCTAAAAAATAATAATGAAGTAATTCTGATAAATCTTAGCCTAAAAAGAATAGATGACCCTAGCGTCACGGCTTGATACAACTTGTTATGTCCTTTTTGGATATAGTTATCGTAAGATTAGCGAAGCATTTTGTGCACTTAATTGCACTCAGGCTTTATGACATCAACTCAGAATCCTCCACAACAAGGGAGATCAGGCATGATCCACGCTGGCAATGCCATTACCGTCCAAATGCTTGCGGACGGAATTGCAGAATTCCGCTTTGACTTACAAGGTGAGTCGGTTAATAAATTTAACCGTGCGACCATTGAAGACTTCCAAGCAGCGATTGCTGCAGTTAAAGCCAATAACGATATTAAAGGCTTAGTTGTTACTTCTGGCAAATCAACATTTATCGTTGGTGCTGACATTACTGAATTTGGCGACAATTTCGCTGCTGGTGAACAAGCAATCATTGATTGGCTTATGCCTGTACACGAAATCTTCAACAGTTTTGAAGATTTAGATATCCCTAAAGTAGCTGCGATCAATGGCATGGCACTTGGCGGTGGCTTTGAAATGTGCTTAGTGTGTGACTACCGTGTCATGTCTGAGCAAGCTCAAGTTGGCTTACCAGAAATCAAATTGGGTATCTATCCTGGTTTTGGTGGTAGCGTACGTTTAAGCCGTGTCATCGGTATCGACAATGCCGTTGAATGGATGGCAATGGCGAATCCGAAGAAACCAGCTGCTGCGCTTAAAGATGGTGCTGTAGATGCAGTTGTTGCTGCTGACAAACTCCAAGAAGCTGCTGTTGACTTAGTTAAACAAGCACTTGCTGGTCGTTTGAACTGGAAAGCAAAGCGTCAAGAAAAATTAGACGCAATTAAATTGAACCCACTTGAACAAATGATGGCGTTCAATACAGCGAAAGGTGCGGTTCTTGCTAAAGCAAATCCTGCGCAGTACCCTGCTCCAAAATTATTACTTGATTCTTTACAAGCAGGCGCAAGCTCAACACGTGATGATGCATTAAAAGCAGAAGCTCAAGGTTTTGCTAAAGCAGCAATCACACCACAAGCTGGTGCATTAATCGGTTTATTCATCAACGATCAAGTTGTGAAGAAAACTGCGAAAAAATATGAGAAAGGTGCTCATCCTGTAAACCAAGCAGCTGTTTTAGGTGCGGGTATCATGGGTGGTGGTATTGCTTACCAAGCGGCAAGCAAAGGCACTCCAATCATCATGAAAGACATTGGTAACCCACAACTTGCACTCGGTATGAAAGAAGCGAATGGCTTGCTCACTAAGCAAGTTGAACGCAAGAAAATGAAACCAGCGCAAATGGGTGAAACACTTGCTCGCATCCGTCCTACTTTGAGCTACGATGAGTTTAAAGAAGTGGATATCGTGATCGAAGCGGTAACTGAAAATCCAAAAGTTAAAGAAATCGTACTTGCTGATACTGAAAAACATGTTCGTGAAAACACGATCATTGCCTCTAACACATCTACAATCTCGATTACTCGTTTGGCGAAAGCATTACAACGTCCTGAAAACTTCGTTGGTATGCACTTCTTCAACCCAGTACACATGATGCCATTGGTTGAAGTCATTCGTGGTGAGAAAACTTCTGAAGAAGCAATCGCAACAACTGTTGTTCTTGCTCAGAAAATGGGTAAAACACCAATCGTTGTAAACGACTGCCCAGGCTTCTTAGTAAACCGTGTATTGTTCCCTTACTTCGGTGCATTCGACCTACTTGTTAAAGACGGTGCTGACTTCCAGCAAGTTGATAATGTAATGGCGAAATTTGGCTGGCCGATGGGTCCTGCATACCTGATCGACGTTGTTGGTATCGACACGGGTGTTCATGGTGCAGAAGTGATGGCAGAAGGTTTCCCTGACCGTATGAAGCCTGACTACAAAGGTTCTATCGAAGCAATGTATGAAGCAAAACGTCTTGGTCAAAAGAATGACGTTGGTTTCTACAAATACGTGTTAGATAAGAAAGGTAAGAAAGCGAAAACTGTTGATCCAACAGCATACGAAATCATCGCTCCTTACGTTACTGGTGAAAAACGCGAGTTTGATAACCAAGAAATCATTGATCGTATGATGCTTGCTTTCTGTAACGAAACCGTTCGTTGCTTAGAAGACAACATTGTTGCAACTGCTTCTGAAGCAGATATGGCGATGATCATGGGTGTAGGTTTCCCTCCATTCCGTGGTGGTCCATGCCGTTACATCGACCAAACTGGTGTTGCTGAATACGTTGCGCTTTGCGACAAATATGCACACTTAGGTAAGGCTTATGAAGCGCCACAAATGTTGCGTGACATGGCTGCTAACAACACAAAATTCTACGGTTAAGGAGCGACGTGAATGGCTACTTTAAATCCACGTGACGTTGTGATTGTTGATGGCGTTCGTTCTGCCATGGGCAAATCACGTAACGGTATGTTCCGCAATGTACGTGCCGACAGTTTATCTGCTGAATTAGTACGTGCACTTGTTGCTCGTAACCAGTTTGATACCAATGAAGTTGAAGACGTAATTTGGGGCTGTGTAAACCAAACTTTAGAGCAAGGTATGAACATTGCTCGTAACATTGGTTTATTGGCTGATATTCCAAAAACTGCTGGTGGTCAAACAGTAAACCGTCTTTGTGGTTCTTCTATGCAAGCAATCCATACGGCTGCTGCTCAAATCGCGACGAATCAAGGTGATGTATTCATCATTGGTGGTGTTGAGCATATGGGTCACGTCGGTATGATGCATGGTATCGACCTGAACCCTGAAGCATCTAAACACTATGCAAAAGCATCTAACATGATGGGCTTAACGGCTGAAATGTTAGGTCGCATGAACGGTATCTCTCGTGAAGAGCAAGATGCATTTGGTGTTGAATCTCACCGTCGTGCGTGGGCTGCAACTCAAGAAGGTCGTTTCAAAAACGAAATCGTTGGTGTAGAAGGTCATGATGCCAATGGCTTCAAAATCCTTTGCGACATCGACGAAGTAATTCGCCCAGATGCAAACCTTGAAGCGTTCCAAGCATTGAAACCAGTGTTTGATCCTAAAGGTGGTTCAGTAACAGCTGCAACTTCATCTGCTCTTTCTGACGGTGCATCTGCAATGTTGTTGATGTCTGCTGAACGTGCTCAAGCATTGGGTTTAAAACCACGTGCTGTAATTCGTTCAATGGCAATTGCAGGTTGTGATGCTGCAATCATGGGTTATGGTCCAGTTCCAGCAACTCAAAAAGCACTTAAACGTGCTGGTTTGACGATGGCTGATATCCAAACGATTGAGTTAAACGAAGCATTTGCTGCTCAAGGCTTATCTGTAATGAAAGGCTTAGGCGTTTATGACAAACAAGACATCATCAATCTGAATGGTGGTGCGATTGCATTGGGTCACCCATTGGGTTGTTCAGGTGCACGTATCACAACAACATTGTTGAACGTGATGGAACAACAAGATACGCAAATTGGTCTTGCGACCATGTGTATCGGTCTTGGTCAAGGTATCGCGACCATTATCGAACGTGTTTAATCAACACTGAGATAAAAAATCCCCGCTATATGCGGGGATTTTTTATAGCTAGGATAAAATTTTTAACGCGGAAACAATGGACTCGGTGGAGGATTTAATCCATCTCGGATTTGCTGTTGTAATTTCAAAAGATCGCTAAGATCAACTTTCATTGTTCCATTCTGAAAATCAATTGCATTATCCCGATTGATATTCAATGGTTCTAGCATTTTAAAAACACCATTCGTTGGATCTGATGACTGAAAACCGTTTGCCACCGCCAAAATATATTGTTGTAATATCGCTGGAACGTATGACAAATCAGGTTGAGCAGCTTGAGGCTGGTAATTAAGACCTCCAACACTTTCACTCACTTCTTGATTTTGCATATCTAAATTGACTTTATAGAGATAATGTTGAAGGGCTTGTCGTACATTTTTATCTTCTTGATATGGAACAATCCCAACTTCTTCACGTAACTCAGATTCAGCCATGAGACGGATCGTAGGCAGTGAAGCCACTTCATCCTCAGCATAAACAGCAGGTACGCCCATCATAGAAGAAAAAATAAAAATGAGGGCTGATCGTTTTAAAACGTTCATCGCTTACTCCAAAAATCATTCACCATATGCAAACTTCAACCAGCTCAAGATGAATAAATAAAATCTATAAAATTAGGTTACAACAAAGTCGTTATAGATTCAGTATGGGTCTGATAAACGGTAAATATCATTAAAATTTTGTACTAAATAGCAAATTATTCGCCCTTATAAAATATGTGTAATCTTTGTAAAAATCAGCATATTAGTCATAAAACGTCTAGCTTCAACTCATTTTTTTTATTATGGTCTTTTGATTGTTTTATAAATATTCATTTTTTTGATTTTAAAATTCAAATCATTAGGAGTCTTAGATGTTGTTCACTTCAATGAAAATAACAAGTGTGATCGCACTGACAGGGATACTATTATCAGGCTGTGCAACCAAAACGCTCATCACAAAAGATCATAAAACTTATAATCGAACCACCAAAGTTACTTTAGTTGAAGATAATGTTGTTGCCTTTGGTCGCCCTGCCCAACTATCTGCAAATTTACCTAAAGATAGCATTGTGATTGCGGGTCAAAAGAATAGCTATGTCCTCACTCAGGGAGGTGCACAGTTCTTCACTCTTATCAGCAAGCTTGATCCTAAAAATATCCAAATCACGCGAGACCTCAGTTTTTATTCTGAAAAAAATGACGGGCATTTCTCAGGCACACTGCCGCTTTCTTATGTAAAGCTCAAAGAAGATTTAAGCAAAAAAGACTTAGCGTTTTTCATTGAAAATGGTGCGAGAGAATGCTCAAGTTCTAGTGATGAACGTATGCAAGCACAGCGATTCTGTTTTGATCTTAAATTGGCTGGTGTGGTGTATCCTGTTGCTAACAACCTCACTTCACTCAAAGCACTCAGCAAGGCCTATCAAGTTACAATCTACACAAATAAGCAAGAAAGTTACCAATCAAAATCTAGCTTAAATCCTTTTGAGAAGCTGGTGCTGCTACCTTTTGCAGTTGCAATTGATGTCGTTAGCCTACCTTTCCAAGCGGCAGAGAAAATTTTCGATTGATGATCATTAAAAAAGACAATGACTTAAATATCAAATCATTGTCTTTTTAAAACTTAAAGTTCCTCGTCCAAAACTTCAGTATTGTTTTTCTTGATGTTATTCATTTTGGCATTTAGCTTTAAAACATCTTGATATAAAGCATTAAACTTTTTCACTTGCGCTGTTTCTGGGAAAAGAATCATCTTACCTTTTTTCTGCCACTGATCCTTTTTCAATAAATCAAACATCGCCTGTGCTTTTTCAATAATTTGTTGTTCTATAACGAATATATCATCAGCATTTTCTGCATTGATATTGCTTTCAATTTTTGCCAATAATGACGTTTTCATTTCATCGTCAATTGACAACTGTTTTGCCTGTTGCAATGAACTCAATTGAAGTTGTAGACGTTGTTTTCCATATTCATTGGAAATATTTCTTACATCAGCAAGCATTTTTTCAGTTTCTGCATAGTCCTGCTTACGATCACGATCCAAACGCTCAACATCCAAAAATGTATCCCAATTAGCAGCTTTTAACTCACGTAAATATTGATTTCGCGCTTCAATATTTTGCATCCAATAAGTCAGCAAAAACTCTGACATTTTTTTGTAATCACCTGACAGACGATCATCATGAATATCCAGCTGTACGGGGGTAGACCAATCCTGTGCTTGCATATAAAGAGCACGCATTTTTTCAGACATAACCACATCGAACATTTTTTGATTATTTAAAACACGCTGCTGTTGGTAATGTTGGTAGAAAAAAAATGAACTGATACACAGCACGACCACACCGATCAAAACTAATACACGGCGCATAAAGCCTCCTCATTTCATTATATTTTTTATGTTTTATCTAAGTTTAATCAAGACAATACTTAGATAGTATATCGTTTTTATTGCAGTGTACGTAACGCTGCATTACATTCACACCGCTTTAAATTCGTGTACACAGTCCCTATTATCTGTTTAATGTTAATTAAAGAGATCAATCATGCGTGTAGATATTTGGTCAGATGTGGTCTGCCCTTTTTGTTATATCGGTAAAAAACGCTTAGAACATGTTGCTGAGGAAGCAGGTATTGAGCTGGAAATCCATTGGCATAGTTTTGAACTTGATCCAAATGCACCCGCAAAACATGACACATCAAATACAGAGCGTTTAGCTAAAAAGTACGGTCGAAGCTACGCTGAAATGGAAGAGATGGAGCGTAATGTTGCAGCAATGGCAGCATCAGAAGGCATCGACTTCCAATGGCAGAAAGCCAATTCAGGTAATAGCTTTAATGCACATCGTATTATTCATCTTGCACAAAGTAAGGGACTAGGAAACGAAGCAAAAGAAGCGTTCTTCCACGCGTATATGACCGAAGGTCTTGCGATTGGAGAGCGTGAAGTTGTTGAGGAAATTGCTTCACGTATCGGTTTAGACAATGCTGAAGTTGAATATGTATTAGATTCAGATGAACTCGCTGATTTTGTTCGTCATGATGAAAAAATTGCACATGAGCAACTTAAAGTTACTGGCGTGCCATTTTTTGTGTTTGATCAAAAGCTCGCACTTTCGGGGGCGCAACCTCGTGAAGTTTTCTTACAAGCTTTGCAGCAAGCAGATTCAGATGATCAAAATATTGAACAGACCGATGCTGCACAATGTAATGATGACTCTTGCGAAATCAAACCTTAAATAATTAAACCTACAGATGAGTTTTATCGTTAGATAGAACTCATTCTTTATAGAACTTAATCTGTTGATTTAAACCAATTATCTTTAAAAAAATACCGCCTATCTCAGCCAAAAAATCCTGTAACAAAGTTCATGAGCTTATTGCTCAACTTTTAGCTAGTTGATTTGTGAACGAAATCACAAGCTGCTTATAAATTTATAGATGTATTTTTGCAGTACCATCTAATTATCCGATTCATTGTTTTAAAGTGTTTTTATTTTACCAATAAAACATGATCAACATCTCGATTTAGAATCCTCAAATGAGATTCTCTAGCAATTGACGTTCTCTAGATTTTGCCTATATTTCTTCTATAATCGTCATAAAGTGACAATCTTTTGTTATGGAAATGCAAGAGTTACAAGCCTTATTGAGTGGTCAAGTTCAGCCTGAACATATTTGTATAAAACAGCTTGTAGCATTGGCGCATCAGCATACTCTGACGACTACAACTGAATATAAATTGCTCGAAAATGCTGTAAATGTAGTACTGATTCATTATTTAAAACAGGCTCAAGCCTATCTCTAAGGAAACAGGCAATGGACGTATTAGAGAAAGCACTATTGGTTGACGAGCTCAAACATTTGATCGTTGGCCTCAATGATAATAAAGCTTCACTTTTTGAAATTGCAAAATCGAAACAACGAATCAAAGATATCTGTGCGTCATGCAATGATCCACTGTTTCAGGATGAACTAACGGCTTTTAAAGAATTTATGCAACAAGAAGAATTTTCAAAACAAGATTTAGAAGATTATGGTTTCTCAATGACTTATCGTGGAACCTATAATTTTATGGGAAGAGTTGAAAGTGCCTTATTTGCTTCGGCAGATATGGGTTGGGCTGCTCTACGTCAATCACAGCATTGGCAAATATGGGTCATTCGTCCGTCATTATCATTCTTAAAAAGTCCATGGATGACCTCAACTCAAGAAGCACTTGAATGGTTAAAAAAGCATAGTCGCGAATTTATTCGAACTGATGAGGAATTAAAAACCATCATCCCTGTTTTAGAAGCTCATAACGAAATACCGACAACACTTTCTGCTCAAGAACAACTCTCATTATTACGTAAAGAAACTGCAAACTTTGAGTCACAACTCGAAGCGATTATTCAAGAAAAAATTCAACCTGTAACGCCTTCAAGTGATTCAGGCACAGTCACGGCAACACGTCCTAGACCAAGCTTTAGACAAAACTCACCTTCTGTTGCAAATATTAATAAAGCGAAGCCTGTTGCACTCAAAGATTTTAATTTAGATGGTCTATTATGCCGCCTAGAGCGCGTAGATCCTAAATTATATCCGTCCTTGTATCGTGTAGAACTACATGATGAAATTAATCAAAATATCAAAATTGATTGGCTCTATTTAAAAGCAGAAAATGATGAGCAACCACACTGGGGAACCGCTCAAATTTTCATTGCGGAACAACTTTACGAGCAAGGTCAGTTTTCACATTATGTGGTTCTAATTGGTACGCATAGTATCGACTATGCGATTACAGTGCTACAAGCATATACAGATCAACGTCATACTAGAACAAGCTCAATTCATCAAACCACTTGGACGACATTTAAAAAATTTTATCATCAGCATGAAACACTTTTTAATGAATGCATTATGAACGGAGCACAAGTTTGGCAACGTAATGAAGAAGCATACCCATATATTCCAGCATCATTTATTAACACGAAAAAGTTTATTCCTTTTGAGGAAACAGCAGCGAACTTTTTAACTCCTATTATTTTACTCAAAGAGCATCAAAAGATTCGTGTCATCCATGGTGCAGAACGGATTAAGTTATCTGCCGAAGATCAAGCTTATCCTTACCTATTGCTTGATCGTACTGATGGCTATACATGGCAATTAATTCGTCAAGTCATTAGCCGCCTTGCTCAACCTATTTCCGTCAATGATTTATATCAAGCTTTAGAAAATTCAGATCTATCATGATCTACTTAATATAATACCTAAGTCATCATCAAAATTTTGCTGATGACTTTTCTTTTTTGGCGAATACATTTTTCTTGTAAACCCAAATGAATGAATTGCTGCTTTTTGTGTCTTGGTATTGATTTTATTGATGAAATAATCAAAATTGATACTAAGAACAATATAAAAGTTTTCATTATGAATATTTTCCAAAAAACGGTATCTGCTCATCTTTTTTACAGCATTTTGGCACTTTCGCTTGGGTCAATTAATGTGACTTACGCTGCTGATGAAACCACTCCTGATTCGCAAAATGATACTCAAGAGACGCAGAATAAAAGCTCTGAAAGCGTTCTGAACTATATTCCCAAATGGGTTGATGCAACCCCAACGATACTCCCTGAACAATCTAATCAACCTAATGTCCCACCAATGTCTGAGACTGAGGAGAAAACTTGGGTAGATCGAAAACAGCGAGATATTCGCAATTGGGCAGATCGCACTTCTGTGAAAATTGATGATTGGTTTGGCGATGTTGATCCTGATAAACCTGCTTCTGCAACGATTCGTTTTATGTTGGATAACTATTGGAACGAATATGATGGCTATGAAGTCAAACCTCGTATTCGAGGAAAAATTAAGCTTCCCACATTAGAGAAAAGATTTAGCTTGGTCTTCGGTGATGATTCACTAGATGATGAATTTGATAATAATATTGCCAATACCAACAACCAACCAAATCAGGACCCAGACAAAAAATTTGATTCAAAACAAACACGTGATAACAATGGATCAATTGCCTTACGTTGGTCGAACTTTTCGAAAAAACTTCCGTTTGAAACAGATGCAGATATCGGTATACGTTCAGGGGATGACATTTACTTACGCTTACGCGCGAAAAAAAATTGGGATTTAGAAAATGATTTCCGTTTTAATGCTGAGCAAATCTATCGCTATGGCAGCCAAAGCGAAAACTATCTTAGAACCAATTTAGAACTCATCCATGCTCGTCCGAATGAACCCTTTTTATCAGATCAACTCAGCCTCACCTATGCAGATGATCAAGATGATGACTTACGATGGGATAACCGAATATTTCGTCAGCACCAATTCTTTGCCAACAACAAATTTAACTATGGTATCTATACAGGTGGTTATTACAACAATAATGACCTGCGCTTAAACAGTTGGGGGCCTTTTGTTTCTTGGAGACAACCGCTTTGGCGTGAATGGTTTTTTGTTCAAGGCGATTTAAATTATTTCAATGATCACCGAGAAGATCGGAATCATTATGTGAGTACATTTGTCCGCTTGGAAACATTGTTCTGATGAAATAAGCAACAAAACTGTGGATAACTTTAAATTTATCCATAAGAAAAACCTCTGACGGATCAGAGGTTTTTTTAATCATTTATTTCATCAATAAACTATTAATGCGCTTCACATAAGCTGCAGGATCTTCAGGCAAACCACCTTCTGCAATTACAGCTTGATCAAAAATCACATTTGCAAGATCATCAAACTGTGTAGAGCTTTCCAATTTTTTCACCAGTGGATGCTCTGGGTTGATTTCCAAAGTCGGTTTAATTTCTGGTACAGCCTGACCAGCTTGCTTAAGCATACGGATTAGTTGTGGCGATAACTCACCTTCACTCGTAACCAAACACGCTGGTGAATCAACTAATCGCGTGGTTACACGTACTTCTTTGGTTTTATCTTTCAATGAAGTCGTTAAACGATCAACAACAGGTTTGAATTGCTCAGCAGCTTCTTCAAGTGCTTTTTTCTCATCAGCATCTTGTAAGTCTCCCAAATCAACCGCACCTTTTGACACGTTTTGTAATGGCGTACCGTCAAATTCATTGACAAAATTCATTGCCCATTCATCAACTCGGTCTGCCATTAAAAGCACTTCAATACCTTTTTTCTTGAATAGTTCAAGTTGTGGTGAGTTCTTCGCAGCAGTTAGACTATCAGCAGTCACATAATAGATTGCTTTTTGCCCTTCTTTCATGCGCGCTTTATATTCAGCAAAAGATGTGCTGATCTCATCATTGGTAGATGTTGCATAACGTAATAATTTTAAAATACGTTCACGATTACCAAAGTCTTCACCTAGGCCTTCTTTTAAGACTGAGCCAAATTCACTATAGAACGTTTTGAATTTCTCTTGGTCTTTTTCATCTTCCGATTTAGCTAAACCATCAATCAAGGTCAAAACACGGCGTGCATTTCCTTCACGAATCGTTTTAACATCACGGCTCTCTTGGAGCAATTCACGGCTCACGTTCAGCGGTAAGTCAGCGCTATCCACGACACCCTGTACAAAGCGTAAATAGTTTGGAATGAGGTTATCTGCTTCGTCCATGATGAAGACACGCTTCACATAGAGCTTAATGCCTGCTTTCGCCTCACGAGTAAACAAATCTTGTTTCGCTTGGCTTGGAATATAAAGCAATTGAGTATATTCAGTACTACCTTCAACACGATTATGCGCCCACGCCAAAGGCTCAGCAAAATCATGGCTTAAATTCTTGTAGAACTCGATATATTGCTCATCAGTGATTTCATTTTTACTGCGTGTCCACAACGCACTCGCAGAGTTAATCGCTTCCCATTCGTCAGTCTTGACCATTTGACCGCCTTTAGGTTCTTCACCCTCAGCAACCTCTTCCTCTTGCCAAACTTCTTTTTGCATTTCAATTGGCAAGCTAATATGGTCAGAATATTTATTAATGATCTGCTTCACTTTCCACGATTCTAGATACTCAAGCGCATCATCGCGTAAATGGAGGATGATATCTGTTCCACGTGTGGTTTTATCAATCGTTTGGACTTCAAACTCACCTGTCCCACCGCTAATCCAACGTACACCTTCAGCCGCATCTGCACCCGCACGACGAGATTCAACAGTGATTTTGTCAGCAACAATAAAACCAGAATAAAAACCTACACCAAACTGACCAATCAATTGCGCATCTGCTTTTTGATCACCTGTTAATTTCGACATAAAGTCTTTGGTGCCTGATTTCGCAATTGTCCCAAGGTTATCAATCGCTTCTTGCTGGCTTAAACCAATCCCATTATCTGAAATGGTCAGTGTTTTATTGTCTTTATCTAGCGTTACCCGTACATGTAAATCAGGATCATTTTCATAATATTCAGGATGATTAATTCCTTCAAAACGTAATTTGTCACATGCATCAGAGGCATTTGAGATTAATTCACGTAAGAAAATTTCAGGGTTTGAATAGAGAGAATGCGTCACTAAATGCAATAACTGAGCAACTTCAGCTTGGAAACTATAATTTTGTGATGCTTGTTCACTCATAAATCACTCCTTATTTTGAGACTTATCAAATTAGAATGATTTATGAATGGTGTATCTCTACGATTTTTCAATCCTTGTTTGCTTATTTTTTAACATTTAACAATCGAATCAATCAAAAAGGACCATGACTTAGTACGCGTTCCTGTAACAACTGATCTAATTGTTGCTGACGCTGTTGATAAGCTCTTTGAATACATTGAGTATTCGAACCACAAGCATTTCTTTGCTTTAACCATTTAAATTGCTGATCTTTTTCTGCATCACGTCCGCCCATTGGTAAAGCATGTAAAACAATCTGATAGGTCGTCGCAAGTCGAACATCTGCATCATTTAAAACGAGCGTATAGCAGATTTTCTGTTCGGCTTTTAATTTTGCAGCCTTACACGAAAAGCTGGCAGCATGCGTATTTGACATCAATAAACTAGAAACCAAGAGTGTGGCTGAATAAATGACTTTTTGTAGCATCACTTTTCCCTGAATGACTTTTCATTCTTTTCAGCATACAAAACGCAATGACGATTCCTTGTTTCTTTTTATATTTAAATTGAAAAAACCTCACGTTTCGTGAGGTTTTTTTTAAGGTTGGGTTGAGCTTAGAATTTGTAGCTATAACCTAGTGTGTAAACGACTGGATTAAGATCTAAATCAAATTTAGTCCCATCTACAAGCTTCACTTCAGGACTGATATCCGCATAACGAACATCCATATATACGCCCCAATTTTTCGCATCTGCTGGCTGGAAGTTGAAACCAAGCTGACCAGCAAAACCGTAGGTATTTTTCACATCATCGGCTACGCCTTTCTCATGCCATGCAATAAAAGCCGTACCACCTACACCAATATAAGGTGTAAAACGAGTTGAGTTTTTGAAGTTATATTTTGCTGTAATTGTTGGTGGTAACTGACGAACACTAGCAACTTTATCACCATTTAAAAGTACATCATGGTTGATTGGATTAGCTAATAATAGCTCAGCAGAAAAAGGAGTATCTCCGAAGAAATATTCAACAGATGGCGTAAATGCAAACTCGTGATCCCCTTTCACAGTTGCACCAGGAGCAAGTGTAGTATCCGCTGTTGGATCAATTAAACTTGCACCGACCTTAACTTGAAAACCACCTGCAAAAGCAGTTGAAGATAATCCCAGCAAAGCAATAACGAGCGCTTTCTTTAACATTTAAACAACCTCATTAACAAATTATTGATCTTGTGCATAATAATAGACATGTATTTTTACATTATGCAATACACATAAATTCCGACCATTTTATTTATTTTTATAAAATATTGAATAATATAAATTTATATTTGTAAAATTATGTAATAATTAATAATTCCGACAAGTTAAGTAAAGTTAAATTACTATAAAACCTAGCTTTTTTGTATACTTTAAATATCCAACTAAAATAGTAAAGTTATTTTAAATAATACATTTTAAAATTACTTAAAAATATAATTTAATCTTAAAATAATAAAATGACAGCATTATACAAATAACCCAATAAACAGACAAAAAATGTCACAACCTATATTTTTATTTTGATATACAGATTATTAAAAAATATTTTTCTGTGATGTATTTCTCAATCAATAAAAAAGGCCCTATAAATAGAGCCTAAATACAGTTTTAATTTTTTATAAAACCATTGCAGCAATCCAACCAAAAATGATCAGGGGTATGTTGAAATGCAAAAAGGTAGGTACAACGCTATCCCTCATATGATCATGCTGACCATCCATATTCAAACCCGATGTTGGCCCAAGAGTTGAATCTGAAGCTGGAGAGCCTGCATCACCCAATGCAGCAGCAGTTCCGATGATTGCAATCGTTGCCATTGGACTAAAACCAAACTGCAAACATAATGGCACATACATGATGGCTAAGATCGGTACAGTAGAAAATGAAGAGCCAATACCGAGTGTGATCAACAGACCGACCAAAAGCATGACAAAAGCAGCTAAGGCTTTACTATCCCCAATCCAGCCAGCTGTAGCTTTCACAAGCTCAGGAACCTGATTGGTTGCTTCAATAACTGTGGCAAAACCTTGGGCAGCAATCATAGTAAAACCAACCAGTGCCATCATGCGCATACCTGTCACGATCACATCATCAGCTTCTTTCCATTTAAAGATTCCAGCACAACTCAAGATCGCTACACCAACTAAGCCCGCGACAATCATTGAATCTGAATAAAGCTGTACAACAATCGTAGCGAGAATCGCAAATGCAGCCATGAATAACGTGAACTTTGCAATCTGTGGTGCTTGTTGTTCTTGTGTCATTTCACCCACGATGCTACGAGCAACGTTATGCAATGCTTTGTCTTGGTAATCTCGCGGCTTACGATAACTAATAAAAACCGCTGTTAACATCCCCAAGAACATTCCAGAGACAGGAATCAACATTGCTCGAGGAATTTGATCGTTGCTGATATGGAAACCGTAGCTTTGACCAAAATGGTTAATATTGTGCGCTAAAATATCATTTAAGAAGATCGCACCAAATCCCATAGGCAAGAACATATACGTTGCAACTAAGCCAAAAGTTAGCACACACGCAATCGCTCTACGGTCTAAACGTAGATGGTTGAAAACAATCAATAACGGTGGAATCAAAACTGGAATAAATGCAATGTGTACTGGAATGACATTTTGCGATGCCACCGCAGCCGCGCCAACTGTAAGAAAAATGAGAAATTTCACCTTCTTCTGAGCACGAATATCTGCATCATTTTTAAGACTTTTAACTAATTTATAAGCAAGTAAATCAGGTAAACCAGAACGAGCAAGTGCCAAAGCAAAAGCACCAAGCACGCCATAAGCAAGTGCAATTTGCGCACCGCCGCCCAGACCATTATTAAATGCGTCTAACGTACCTTGTACCCCTAGGCCTGCTAACAAACCTCCCGTTAAAGCTCCAATTACAAGTGCAAAAACAACTGGAACTCGCCCCAATGAAAGGCCGAACATGACAGCAACCGCTGCAATAATCGCGAACATAACTTTGAACTAAATGAAACGAGGGCGTCATTCTAACAGAGTTTAAATTCTGCGATTGCTGTCAGTTGATTTTTATTTATGCATTTTTCACGATAAATTGGCGAATATAATCGGCAATTTTTTCAGGCTGACTGAGTACTGCCCAGTGATTTGCATCTAGCTCAACATATTCAAATTTTTCAACCCATTTTGGCATTGATTCAGTGATGTATTCTGGGCTTACAAAGGCATCACGACGTAATACAATCGCCTGAACCGGACACTGCGCATAACGTTGACGTGGTTGAGTCAGCGATGGAATAAAGTTCGCTCGATATAAGTTAATTCCATATTTACCATCGGCAACAATATTTGCATTTAAAGGTAAGTTTTGTTTCTTCTCTAAACCACTTAAAATCTTGCCCCATTTTTCTGGACTAAAAAATGTCCATACAGTTGGAGCAACCAAAGGTAAATGGAAAGCACCGATATACCATGATTTGGTCAGCATTTTCAGCACATTGCTTGGAGCTGATTTAAATTTCTCACGCAAATACAATGATGCATGATCTAAGCACGGTCCTGAAATCGTTGTATAAGACAATAGACGACCTTTTAACTTAGGCTCAGTTGCAGATTCCCATGACTGCAAAGAACCCCAATCATGGGCTGCCATATGGAAATTACGATTCGGAAGCACTTGATCAACCACTTCCTGTAAGTCTAAAGATAAGCGTGGCAAACGATAGTCTTTAATACGCTTAGGAATTGAAGATAAGCCTGCACCACGCACGTCATAAGTCACCACGTAATAATCATTGACTAATTTTTCAATGATTGGTTCCCAAACTTCCTGATTATCTGGATAGCCATGCACTAAAACTAAAGGCGTTTTTTTCTCATCTCCCCATGTTTTCACACACAGTGTTTGCTGATCTGACGTTGTGACTGTTTTGACTAGTGCTTGCATAATTTTTTCCCATTTTGTTTTCTATCGGCTGTTCATGAAACAACCATTGCCAGCGGTGCAATAAAAGTGATACTTATGGAGTATGAATAGAGTTGCAAGAAAAAAAATTGACCATGAAAGACTTTTTCAGAAAAATTCGAACCATTCCGATTGTTTCAAAATTTATCCTCAATCACTACTCGCCCTATCGTGGAGCAGGTATTTCGATTGAAACAATTGATTTGGATCATTACCACATTCGCGTCCAAATGCCACTCACAAGAAAGAATCGTAATATTGTTGGAACTCATTTTGGAGGAAGCCTTTACTCCATGGTTGATCCCTTTTATATGCTGATTTTAATGCATCATTTGGGTCATAAATATATTGTCTGGGACAAGAGTGCCTCGATTAACTTCCTTTCTCCAGGCCGAAATACAGTCTATGCAGATATTCAACTGAGTGCTGCTGAGATTAATGAAATTAAGCAACTCGCAGAGAATCATGAACCTGTATTTCGCACTTATACCTTGAATATTGTGGATGAGTCTGGAACTCGGATTGCTGAGGTTGAAAAAATACTATATATCCGCCGTAAAAAACCTAGAGCCAGCTCATAGTAAAATGCCTACAGGTGAATGTAGGCATTTTTAAATCTTAGTGGAAACTATTTCTTCTCTTGGATTGCTGCACCAGCACCACCACCAATCGCACCACCGATCGCAGCCCCAGAATCACCACCTAAAAGCGCCTTACCGACAACGGAACCGATACCTGCACCAATTGCGCTGCTTGTCGTAGTATTACGGCTACCACCTTGTGTGTTTGAACCAACTCCCGCACCTGCTGCTGCACCCACACCCGCACCAATACCACCACCTACATGGTTACCTACACCACCGCCTACAGCACCACCTAAAGCCGCTGCACCAATTCGTTGATCAGATGCACTCATATTTTGGCAACCTGTAAACATCACCGCCGACAACATCAAAGTTGAAACTAAACCAATTGTTTTTTTCATGAGCCTATTCACTCCTATACGTTCTATTAAAAATCATAATCTTCTTTTATGTGGAGTTTGATCACATTCTGTTATTACATTTACTGAATCGTTTAGTGTTTTGTAAAAGACGTATTCATTTTAAGCTTTCAATAAAAAAAGGCACCCGAAGGTGCCTTTTTTGATCAGCGAGAACTTAGAACTGGTCTGAGTTCAATGCTTGACTAAATGCTTGGTCTACTTCACTAAAGTCATTGTGAAGTTCAAATTCAGCAGCTTCTGCTTCTTGGCGACGACGCTCTAAGTGATACGCAAGACCTGTACCCGCTGGGATCAAGCGACCCACAACAACGTTTTCTTTCAAGCCACGTAAATCATCTTCTTTACCTGTTACAGCCGCTTCAGTTAACACACGAGTTGTTTCCTGGAACGATGCAGCAGAAATGAACGAGTCAGTAGAAAGCGATGCTTTCGTGATACCCATCAATTGACGTTCAAACTTCGCAGGGAACTTGTTCTGAGCCAAGACAGCTTGGTTCTCTTGAACAACACGGATGTAATCCACTTGCTCACCTTTGATGAAGCTTGTATCACCTCCATCAGTGATATCAACTTTACGCAACATTTGACGTACAACAACTTCAATGTGCTTATCGTTGATTTTTACACCTTGGAGACGGTAAACGTCTTGAACTTCGTTCACGATGTAGTTAGTTAATGCAACTTCACCTTTCAAACGTAAGATGTCATGTGGGTTTTGCGGACCATCAGAGATTGTCTCACCACGGTTCACATGCTCACCTTCGAACACGTTGATTTGACGCCATTTTGGAATCAATTCTTCGTAGATCTCAGAACCATCATCTGGCGTGATCACTAAACGATTCTTACCTTTGGTCTCTTTACCGAAGCTTACAACGCCAGATACTTCTGCAAGGATCGCATGTTCTTTCGGTTTACGTGCTTCGAATAAGTCAGCTACGCGCGGAAGACCACCGGTAATATCACGAGTACGTGAAGTTTCTTGTGGTACACGACCAATAACGTCACCCACACCAATTGTTTCACCATCACGAACGGTTACGATTGTATTTTGTGGTAAGAAGTAGAACTGTTCGCCGCCATCTGTTGTATCCAACACGATTGCAGGACGTAAATCTTTACCAGAAGCAGGACGAGCTGTTACAGGCAAGATTTCAACAGTGGTCATACCCGTTGCATCATCAGTTTTCGATGTTGCAGTTACGCCATCAGCAATCTGGCTGAAACGCGCTTTACCAGCAACTTCTGTTACCAATGGATGTGTATGTGGATCCCAAGTCGCTACGATACCGCCAGCTTCTACAGCTTCACCATCTTTCAACAAGATGCTTGCACCGTAAGGAAGCTTATAACGCTCGCGCTCACGACCTAAATCATCCGCAATACCAATTTCACCTGAACGTGAAACAGATACTTGGTGACCTTTGGCATGTTGTACAGTTTTCACGTTGTGGAAACGTACAGTACCTTTGTTACGTACTTGAACACTGTTTGCAGCAGAAGTTCGGCTCGCAGCACCACCAACGTGGAACGTACGCATTGTTAACTGTGTACCTGGTTCACCAATTGATTGTGCAGCCATTACACCAACTGATTCACCTGGGTTCACCAAGTGACCACGTGCAAGGTCACGACCGTAACAACGAGCACATACACCGAAGGTAGATTCACAAGCAATAACTGAACGTACTTTAACTTCATCGACACCCGCTTCTTCAAGCTGAGCAGCAATTTTCTCGTCAATTAACGTACCACGTGGAAGAACCACTTTATCATCAGATGCACGACGTACATCTTCAGCAGTTACACGACCTAATACGCGGTCGCGTAATGGTTCAATAACGTCACCACCTTGAATGAATGGTGTCATGACTAAGCCGCCAGCTGTACCACAGTCAGATTCAGTAATAACTAAATCTTGTGCTACGTCTACAAGACGACGTGTCAAGTAACCAGAGTTCGCAGTTTTCAATGCTGTATCGGCCAAACCTTTACGCGCACCGTGTGTCGAGATGAAGTACTGAAGTACCGTCAAACCTTCACGGAAGTTTGCTTTAATTGGAGTCTCAATGATCGAGCCATCCGGCTTCGCCATCAAACCACGCATACCAGCAAGCTGACGGATCTGCGCCGCACTACCACGGGCACCCGAGTCAGACATCATATAAATCGAGTTGAATGATTTCTGCTTCTCGTCTTCACCTTGTTTGTTTTTCACAAGTGTATAAGACAAGTTATCCATCATCGCTTTCGCAACTTGGTCGTTTGTACGCGCCCAAATATCGACAACTTTGTTATAACGCTCACCCGCAGTTACGAAACCTTGCTCAAACTGTTGTTCGATTTCACGAACTTCTGTTTCAGCTTTATCGATAATTGCATGTTTAGTTGGCGGAATAAGCATGTCTTCCATACCAACAGAAACACCTGAGCGAGTCGCTTGACGGAAGCCCAAATACATCAATTGGTCAGCGAAGATAACCGTATCTTTCAAACCAAGCTTACGGTAGCAAGAGTTGATTAACTTCGAGATGTTTTTCTTGGTCATCTCAAGGTTGATCGATTCAAAGCTTAAGCCTTGTGGCACAACTTCCCATAACAAGCAACGGCCAGGTGTTGTATCAACAATGATAGTTTGCTTTTCACGGTTACCGTTTTCGTCAATCACAGTTTGGTGTACACGTACTTTTACGCGTGCATGGATTGCAACTTTACCAGTCGCTAACGCACGGTTAACTTCGTGAGTATCCGCAAATACCATGCCTTCACCTTTGGCATTTACCGCATCACGAGTGATGTAGTAAAGGCCCAAGACAACGTCTTGAGAAGGAACGATAATTGGCTCACCGTTTGCAGGCGACAAGATGTTATTCGTTGACATCATCAACGCACGAGCTTCTAACTGTGCTTCCAATGTCAATGGAACGTGTACCGCCATTTGGTCACCATCGAAGTCGGCGTTGAACGCAGCACATACGAGTGGGTGAAGACGGATTGCCTTACCTTCGATCAAGATAGGTTCAAATGCTTGAAGACCTAGACGGTGAAGTGTTGGTGCACGGTTCAACATGACTGGATGTTGACGAATAACGTGTGCTAAAACGTCCCAAACTTCAGGTGTTTCACGCTCAACCATTTTCTTCGCAGCTTTAATGGTTGTTGCTTGGCCAGAAGCTTGTAGTTTTGCGAAAATGAATGGCTTGAATAATTCAAGTGCCATTTTCTTCGGAAGACCACACTGGTGAAGGCGTAAAGTAGGACCAACGGTAATTACCGAACGACCTGAATAGTCAACACGCTTACCGAGCAAGTTTTGACGGAAACGACCTTGTTTACCTTTGATCATATCTGCCAAAGATTTCAATGGACGTTTGTTCGAACCTGTAATCGCACGACCACGACGACCGTTATCAAGTAATGCATCAACAGACTCTTGTAACATACGTTTTTCGTTACGTACGATGATGTCTGGTGCAGCAAGGTCAAGAAGACGCTTTAAACGGTTGTTACGGTTGATCACACGACGATATAAATCGTTCAAGTCTGAAGTCGCGAAACGACCACCTTCAAGTGGTACAAGCGGACGTAAGTCTGGTGGAAGTACTGGAAGTACATTCATTACCATCCATTCAGGCTTGTTGTTTGAATCTTTGAAAGCTTCCATCAATTTCAAACGCTTAGAAGCTTTCTTAAGCTTCGTTTCAGACGTTGTTTGTGGAATTTCTTCACGTAAACGTGAAATTTCTGCTTCAAGATCAATATCTTTTAACAAATCCTGAACTGCTTCTGCACCCATTTTCGCAGTGAATTCATCACCGTGTTCTTCAAGTGCATTGTAGTATTCTTCGTCTGTTAAAAGTTGATACTTTTCAAACGGAGTCATACCAGGATCTGTTACAACATAAGATTCGAAATACAATACGCGCTCGATATCACGTAAAGTCATATCAAGAAGTAAACCGATACGGCTCGGTAATGATTTCAAGAACCAGATGTGTGCAACTGGAGAAGCAAGCTCGATGTGACCCATACGTTCACGACGAACTTTTGCAGTTGTTACTTCAACGCCACATTTTTCACAAATGACGCCTTTATATTTCATACGCTTGTATTTACCACACAAGCATTCGTAATCTTTTACTGGACCAAAAATTTTGGCACAGAACAAACCGTCACGTTCAGGTTTAAAAGTACGGTAGTTAATGGTTTCAGGTTTTTTAACTTCACCGTGAGACCATGACTTAATCATCTCTGGTGACGCAAGACCAATACGGATACGGTCAAATTCAACAGGTGCATGACCTTCTGAATCCGTTTTCTTACGCATGATATCGAGCAAGTCTTTCAATTTTTTTCTCCGTGTGTCGGGAAGCTACGCTCACCCGACTGGGTCACAAATATTGTTTTTACTGAAATTTGGAAATCTCGAATCCCCCTTCATAAAGGGGGACTTTACCCCTCTTTCTCAAACAGGGGTTAGCGGAGATTTTTTAGTCACCATTTTTCAGTTCAATGTTGATACCTAAAGAACGGATCTCTTTGGTCAATACGTTGAACGATTCAGGCATACCCGGATCCATATAATGGTTACCATCTACAATGTTCTTATAGATGCGTGTACGACCTTCGACGTCATCCGACTTAACAGTAAGCATTTCTTGGAGTGTATATGCTGCACCGTATGCTTCAAGTGCCCATACTTCCATCTCACCGAAACGCTGACCACCGAATTGTGCTTTACCACCAAGCGGCTGCTGTGTAACAAGCGAGTAAGAACCTGTTGAACGCGCATGCATTTTGTCATCAACCAAGTGGTTCAATTTGAGCATGTACATGTAACCTACAGTTACAGGACGATCAAACTGCTCACCTGTGCGTCCATCAAACAATACCGTTTGACCAGTACGCGAAATGTCTGCCAATTCAAGTAAGTCTTTAATTTGACTTTCTTCAGCACCATCGAATACAGGTGTTGCCAATGGAACACCAGCACGCAAGTTACCTGAAAGTGCTAAAATTTCTGCGTCAGTTAAGCTATTCAGCTCTTCTTGTTCGCCACCAACCTTGTTATAAATCTTGTCTAAGAAATCACGTAGTTCTAACACTGTACGCTGTTCTTTCAACATTTTCTCGATTTTATCGCCAAGGCCTTTCGCCGCCATACCTAAGTGAGTTTCAAGAATCTGACCCACGTTCATACGTGACGGTACACCCAATGGGTTTAACACGATATCAACGGGTACACCATTTGCATCATGCGGCATGTCTTCAACTGGCAAGATGTTTGATACAACACCTTTGTTACCGTGACGACCCGCCATCTTATCACCAGGCTGGATACGACGTTTAACAGCAAGGTAAACCTTAACAACTTTCAATACGCCAGTTGTTAATTCATCACCTGTAGAAAGTTTACGTTTCTTCTCAGCAAACTTCTCATCAATCTCGTAGCTCTTCTCTTTCAAGAACACTTGAATTTGAGTTAAACGCTCAGCAATTGCTTCATCATTTGGCTGGATTTCAAGTAAATCAACAAGCTCTAAACCAGACAATACATCTTCAGAAAGTTTATCGCCACGTTTAGTCGAACCGCCACCGTTAGATTCTTGACCTTTCAACAAACGAACAATACGTTCACGTGCTGCTTCTTCGAAGATTTTGTATTCTTCTTTCAAGTCTTTACGGTATGCATCAAGCTGAGCTTTTTCAATTGCCTGTGCACGTTCATCTTTTTCCAAACCATCACGAGTGAAGACTTGAACGTCGATAACCGTACCTTTAGTACCAGACGGAACACGTAAAGAAGAGTCTTTTACGTCAGCCGCTTTTTCACCAAAGATTGCACGAAGTAATTTTTCTTCAGGTGTTAATTGAGTTTCGCCTTTAGGCGTTACCTTACCAACAAGGATATCACCCGCAGTCACTTCAGCACCGATATACACGATACCTGACTCATCCAATTTAGACAGTGCAGCTTCACCTACGTTAGGAATATCGGCAGTAATTTCCTCTGCACCTAACTTAGTATCACGTGCCACACATGACAATTCTTGAATGTGAATCGACGTTAAACGGTCTTCTTGAAGTACACGCTCAGATAATAAGATCGAGTCTTCGTAGTTATAACCATTCCATGTCATGAACGCGACACGCATGTTTTGACCAAGTGCAAGTTCACCCATGTCAGTCGATGGACCGTCAGCCAAGATGTCACCACGAGCAACTTTGTCGCCTAATTTCACGATAACATTTTGGTTAATACATGTATTTTGGTTTGAACGTGTATATTTGATGAGGTTATAGATATCTACACCCGCCTCACCTGCGATCATTTCATCTTCGTTTACACGAATAACGATACGAGATGCATCAACATATTCAATTGCACCACCACGATCGGCGATCACACACACACCAGAATCACGTGCTACGTTTGCTTCCATACCCGTACCAACAAGCGGCTTGTCAGCACGTAAAGTTGGAACAGCCTGACGTTGCATGTTTGAACCCATTAATGCACGGTTCGCATCATCGTGTTCAAGGAATGGAATCAATGATGCTGCAACAGAAACAACCTGCTGTGCAGAAACGTCCATATGAGTTACGCGCTCAGGCGACATACGTACGAATTCACCTTGATGACGTACAGAAACCATTTCTTCAGTCAAGTTGCCATCTTTATCAACAGCAGAATCGGCCTGTGCAATGACAGTACCCACTTCTTCAATTGCAGATAAATATTCAACATCGTCAGTTACGCGACCATCTACAACTTTACGATACGGTGTTTCCAAGAAGCCAAAGTCGTTTGCTTTAGCATATACAGAAAGCGAGTTGATCAAACCAATGTTTGGACCTTCAGGCGTTTCAATAGGACAAACACGACCATAGTGAGTTTGATGTACGTCACGTACTTCGAAGCCCGCACGTTCACGAGTCAAACCACCAGGACCAAGCGCAGATACACGACGTTTGTGTGTAATCTCAGACAATGGGTTGTTTTGGTCCATGAACTGAGATAATTGGCTTGAACCAAAGAATTCTTTGATTGCAGCAGCAACTGGTTTTGCGTTGATTAAATCTTGCGGAGACAAGTTATCTGTTTCTGCTTGGCTTAAACGTTCTTTAACAGCACGTTCAACACGAACTAAACCAACACGGAATTGGTTTTCTGTCATTTCACCAACAGAACGCACACGACGGTTACCTAAGTGATCGATATCATCAACTTCACCTTTACCGTTACGAATTTCAACCAATGTACGCAGTACATCAATGATATCTTCGTGCGATAAAATTCCTTCAACTTCACGTGACTTCTGATCAGTACCCACTTCGTAAGGACGACCCAAACGACGGTTAAACTTCATACGACCTACTGGAGAAAGATCATAGCGCTCAGAAGAGAAGAATAAGTTATTGAATAAGTTCTCAGCAGCTTCTTTCGTCGGTGGTTCACCTGGACGCATTACTTTATAGATTTCAACAAGTGCTTCTTCACGACCTGTTGTTGTATCTGCACGTAATGTATCCGCAACGAAAGGACCACGGTCGATGTCATTTGTAAACAGAATGTTAAACTGCTTAACACCACCTTCAGCGATCTTCACCATGATTTCATGGCTAAGCACCGTATTTGCAGGAATCACATCACCGTTTTTCAGTGTGATGTCTTCAGCTGTAATACGCTCATATAAATATTCATCAGGTACAGAAAGCTTCGCTAAGTTTGCAGCTTCCATTTGACGTACGTGACGTGCATTAATACGTTTGCCTTGTTCTACGATTGTTTTACCATCGTTATCCAAGATATCAAATTGCGCCATTTCACCACGTAAACGATCTGGAACGAGGTCAATTTGATAGCTACCCATATCTAGATATACAGGTACTTTTTCGTAAAACAAATTCAAGATTTGTTCATTGGTATAATTCAAGGCACGTAAAATCACAGTCGCCAACAATTTACGACGACGGTCAATACGTACGAATACTAAATCTTTAGCATCAAATTCAAAATCTAACCATGAACCACGGTAAGGAATAATACGTGCTGAATACAACACTTTACCGCTTGAGTGGGTTTTACCTTTGTCATGGTCAAAGAATACGCCTGGTGAACGGTGTAATTGAGATACGATTACACGCTCTGTACCGTTGATAACGAATGTACCGTTATCGGTCATGAGTGGCATTTCACCCATGTAAACTTCTTGTTCACGAACGTCTTTAATTGATTTCGTTTCACGATCTTTGATGATCAAACGAATTTTTACGCGCATTGGTGCTGCATAAGTTGAACCACGCAAAATACATTCACGTACGTCAAACTCAGGCTTACCAAGACTATACTCAACAAATTCTAAAGCAGCATTGCCAGAATAACTTTCAATAGGAAAAACTGAACGAAATGCGGCTTGGAGACCGATATCTTCGCGATTTTTTGGAGTTTTACCGTCTTGCAAGAATGTACGATACGAATCGACTTGAATCGAAAGCAAGTACGGTGCATCCATTACTTGGGGCAATTTACCAAAATTCTTACGGATCCGTTTCTTTTCGGTATATGAGTATGCCATCTGGAGTCCTCGGAAAGTAAACCAAACCCGCCTGCAGAACGGGTTTGGAAGGAATTACGCAGGCCGATATGGCCACCACTGTTTACAAATGCTGCAATTTTTAGTGGTATTAAAACGCTTAACAATATTTTTATAAGCAAAAAAATATTGGTAAGCGTTTGATATTCAGTCGTTTATTCTAATTACGCACGTATTACAAGCAAAACTAACAAAAAACGAGCCGATTATTGTAACGCAAAAAGGCTGATGACCCAAGAGCCATCAGCCATTTTTTGGAGCCGATTATCAAAAAACCGACTCCCTACAGAATTACTTAAGTGTAACTGTAGCACCAGCTTCTTCAAGCTTCTTCTTAAGTTCTTCGCCTTCTTCTTTAGAAACGCCTTCTTTAAGAACAGCAGGAGCGCCTTCAACCATATCTTTAGCTTCTTTAAGACCAAGACCAGTAGCTTCACGAACTGCTTTAATTACAGCAACTTTGTTAGCACCGAAAGAAGTCAACTCAACGTTGAATTCAGTTTGTTCTTCAGCAGCAGCAGCGCCAGCACCTGGAGCAGCAGCAACAGCTACAGCAGCAGCAGATACGTTAAATTTTTCTTCGAAAGCAGAAATTAATTCAACAAGTTCAAGAACTGTTTTTTCAGCAACTGCGTTTAAGATTTCTTCGTTAGTTAAAGCCATGAGAATAACTCCAAATGGATATTGAATGGTGTGAAAATAGGATTAAGCCGCTTCTGACTCGTTTTTCTCTTTGAGTGCTGTAATAAGGCGACCCAATTTCGAAATAGGAGCTTGAAGAACAGAGGCAAGCATAGTAAGCGCTTTCTCTTGGTTCGGAAGGTTTGCAATAACGCTAACTTCTGCACCTTTATAAAGTTTGCCATCAAATGCAGCAGCTTTAAGTTCAAATGCTTTGTTAGTTTTCGCAAATTCTTCGAACAAGCGTGCAGCTGCACCCATGTCGTCTTCAGAAGTAGAGAAACCGAGAATTGTTGGACCAACAAGGTCGTCATTCAAGATATCGAATTGAGTACCTTCGAATGAACGCTTAGCCAAAGTGTTACGCACGATACGTGTAGTAACACCTAACTTACGAGCTTCAACACGAAGTGTTGTTAATTGCTCTACAGTTAAGCCTTGGTAGTCAGCAACAACGGCAGAGAACGCTTTAGAAGCAACTTCGTTTACTTCTGCAACGATCTGTTTTTTGTCTTCGATAAGAAGAGCCATTGTAAAACCTCCTAACGGTGATTTATGCACTCAAATATGAGTACACTCCCAATTCGTAAGCCTTTCGACCTACACGTGGAGGAGGAACAAATCACACCACCACGTCTACTCAGACTGGTTTATTAAGAAAAATATTCGAAAATATCTCTCGCCTGAGGTCTTTGACGCTGATAAATATTCATTTATCAATTCAAAGTTTGCTCAGATTCTTATAAAAGAATCTGAGGCTTTAAAATTCTTTCTAATTACTTAGAAACGTTGTTTACGTCAATTGCAAGACCAGGACCCATAGTTGAGCTCAAAGTGATCTTTTTAACGTATACACCTTTAGAAGTTGCAGGTTTTAAACGTTTCAAATCTGCAATTAAAGTTTCAACGTTTTGACGAACAGCATCTTCGCTGAAGCCTAACTGACCAATCGCAGCGTGGATGATACCCGCTTTGTCTACACGGTAACGTGCTTGACCAGATTTAGCATTCTTAACCGCACCAGCAACGTCAGGAGTTACTGTACCCACTTTAGGGTTTGGCATTAAGCCACGTGGACCAAGAATCGTACCTAACTTACCAACAACGCGCATTGCATCAGGAGCAGCAATCACTACGTCGAAATCAAGATTTCCACCTTGAATGCTTTCAGCAAGGTCATCAAAACCAACGATGTCAGCACCAGCTTCTTTTGCAGCTTCAGCAGCAGCACCTTGAGCAAATACTGCAACACGTACAGTTTTACCAGTACCAGCAGGTAAAGTAGTCGCACCACGAACAACTTGGTCAGATTTACGTGGATCTACACCAAGGTTTACAGAGATGTCTAAAGATTCTTTGAACTTCGCAGCTGGAAGGCTGTTAAGAACTTGTACTGCTTCTTCCAAAGTGTAAACTTTGTTTGCTTCTACAGCAGCAGCGATGGCTTTTTGACGTTTAGTTAACTTTGCCATGTCTTATAGCTCCACTTCCAAGCCCATAGAACGTGCAGAACCAGCGATGGTACGAACACGAGCGTCTAAATCAGCACCAGTTAAGTCTGGTTCTTTAGTAGTCGCTATTTCTTCTAATTGAGCACGAGTCAACTTACCAACTTTAGTTTTGTTAGGTACAGAAGAACCCTTTTGAATACCAGCAGCTTTCTTAAGAAGAATAGATGCAGGTGGAGTTTTCATGATGAAAGTGAACGACTTATCGTTGTACACAGTGATCACGACAGGAATTGGCAAACCAACTTCAAGTTTTTGTGTAGCAGCATTGAATTCTTTACAGAAAGCCATGATGTTTACACCACGTTGACCTAAAGCAGGACCAATTGGTGGAGATGGATTT
Organism: Acinetobacter sp. COS3; assembly: GCF_000475335.1. Lineage (NCBI taxonomy): Bacteria > Pseudomonadati > Pseudomonadota > Gammaproteobacteria > Moraxellales > Moraxellaceae > Acinetobacter > Acinetobacter sp. COS3. The sequence continues at coordinate 1,371 of NZ_AXCD01000012.1, read as the reverse complement.
GCTTTACCAGCTGGAACTTGCAGCTTGATATAGCCGTCAATCTTCTTAGCCATTGAAAATTTCCTCTGGGTACAGACGCCGCTAGGCTCCCCAAAAAATTAAACAACACCGAAGTGTTAGAACAACAATGCCCGATCAAATCGGGCGCTTTTCAACCAATTCAAATTAAATCGTTTTTTCGACTTGACGAAATTCGAGTTCAACTTGAGTTGGTCGATTAAATACATTAATCGTCAACGTTAAACGTGACTTATCGTATTGTACTTCCTCCACGACCCCTTTAAAGTCTGTGAACGGACCATCAATAACGAGCAATTCTTCACCTGGCTCAAACATCGTCTTAGGACGAGGTGCTTCACCAGTATTACGTACACGAGCAAGAATCGCATCTGCTTCACGCTGTGAAATTGGTGCTGGTTTCTCTGGTGTTCCACCAATAAAACCTAGAACCTTTGGACATTCTTTTACAATGTGCCAAGTATCATCATTCATTTCCATTTCGACTAATACATAGCCTGGAAAGAATTTACGTTCAGATTTGCGCTTCTTCCCATCCTTCATTTCTACTACTTCTTCAGTAGGAACAAGGACTTCACCAAAGCTATCAGCTACCGTGCTACGTTGAATTCGTTCATTAAGTGAACGCATCACTTGTTTTTCAAAACCTGAATAGGCATGAATAATATACCAACGTTTCATGGCGCTCTTACCCGATAATTAACTTAATAAACCAACCTAACCCGTAATCGAAGCACCACAACACTAATGATGCTACAACCACAACCAAAAGAACCTGCCACGATGTCGTGATCGTCTCTTGTTTTGTAGGCCAAGTCACTCGACGCAGTTCAATTCGTGCATCTTGCAACAAGCGCACAAAGCCTTTACCTTGATGGGTGGCGTATAATAAACCTAAAGCGACGACGATACAAGCCAAAATTACCCCAATGCGCACCCAAATATCATTTGCAGGCGCCCAATAGGCTGGTAAATGCTGATTTACCAATGCTGAACCGATGAATAAAGCTATAGCAATCAACCACAAAACAGCATCAAGTGGAGAACCTGAACTTACAACTTCCGCAGCATTATTTCTTTGAGGGATTGGCGCGTCGCTTAATGCGTCACGCGATTTATCATTCGACATTTTTTTACTCGTCGTAGAATTCGCGACTTATTATATGACAACTCAGCCAGAATTAAGCTTTTTTATAAAAAAAAAGTGGCAGGCCAGGAGGGACTCGAACCCCCAACATTCGGTTTTGGAGACCGACGCTCTACCAATTGAACTACTAGCCTATTATGCAAATCGAAAGCCGAAGCTTCCGATTTGAGTGTAACACAGTATTGGGCTTATGCAGTTACTTTAGC